>JAYVCG010000548.1:0-4219 GCA_043750075.1 Acetobacteraceae bacterium
CCCACCACCGTCGGTTACTGCATGTACATCAGGCGCGCGGCCCTGAACGAGGCCGGACTGTTCGACGTTGAAACATTCGGCCTTGGCTATGGCGAGGAAAACGATTTCTGCCGCCGTTCCGCCGCCCTCGGCTGGAGCCATCATATCGCCTGCGATACGTTTGTGTGGCATGAGGGTAACGTCAGTTTCGGCCCGCGCGCCGAGGGGTTGTCGGCCAATGCCTACGCGTTGTTGACCGCCCGCTATCCCAACTACGAAACCCTGGTCGTGCGGCATGTGGAAAACGCCGAGAACGCGCCATTTCGTTTCGCGATCACCATGGCGCTGTTCCGCGCCTCCGGCCTGCCCACGGTGCTGCTGATGACGCACGAGCTTGGCGGCGGCGTGCGGCGGCACATCAAAGACATGATCCGCCGCGACGCCGGGCGGACCAATTACCTGATGCTGGAGCCCGCCCCGTCCGGCGCCGCGCTGTCGGTTCCGGCGCTGACCGGCCATCCCACGCTTGTTGTTGCCCCGGAACGGTGGCGCGACCTCGCGGCGGTGGCGCGCTCGGGCGGCGTGACGCGGGTTCACATCCATCATCTGATGGGGCACGAGATCGACACCCGCGCGCTGATCCACGCGCTTGGCGTGCCGTTCGATGTCACGGTCCACGATTACTTCGCCATTTGTCCCCAGATCACGCTCCTGCCATGGGCGCCCGGTCCTTACTGTGGAGAACCGGGTCCGGACGGGTGCGATGCCTGCATCGCCAGCCGCCCCTCGCATGGGGCGACGGATATCTTGTCCTGGCGATTGCGCTGGTCCTGGCAGTTCCGCGAGGCCGACCGGGTGTTCACCCCCAGCCAGGACACGCTCAACCGGCTTTCCCGTTACGGCCTCAGTGAAAAATCCCAGGTGCTGGGGCATGAGAGAGTGGAGGCGGGGGCGTGGCCGATGCGGCATCCGGCGCGGCCCGGCCAGAAACTGCGTGTCGCCGTACTGGGCGTGCTGGCCGATCACAAGGGCGCCCATACCGTGGCCTCGGTGGCGATGGCGGCCGATCCGGCGCAACTGGAAATCCAGTTACTGGGCCATACCGAGGACGTGTTCCCCGAGGCCGCGCGGGCCAGGATGCGGATCAGCGGGCCGTACGAAGAAGGCGAACTCCCCGCCCTGCTGGAGAAATTCAGGCCGCATGTCATCTGGTTCCCAATGGCCTGGCCGGAGACCTACAGCTACACCCTTTCCGCCGCGATTGACGCCGGACTGCCCATCGTCGCCACTGATATCGGCGCCCTGCCCGAGCGGGTCGCGGGCCGTCCGATGACCTGGCTGCGGGCCCCCTCAATGGACCCGGCGGCGTGGCTGACCCTGTTTGACACCGTGGCGGAAACATTGCGCGCGGTTCCGGCGAGGGAGATACAAAAGGCGGCGGCTTTGCCGTCAAGGGTAGCGTCGTCAAGGGTGGCGTCATCAAAGGCGGCTCCGGTGAAGGCGGGAACACGGACGGCATCCGCGCGGGCGGTGGTGACTGAAGAAGTAACGACAGCGCCCGCGCGGACGGCATTGGCGGCTACCCCCTCAGTGATGAACGTCTCAGTAACGGCCACGCTGGCGCGGGAAGCGGCGGCGCGCGCGGTCCTCGCGCCAGCCCCATCGGCACGCCCGGCGGTGGACGCCGCCATTCCGCCCCCCAGGCCGTGGAAGCATCTGAAAGGACCGAACCTCGTCGATGCGCGCCGCGAGGGACGGATGGCGGTGCTGGTGATCCCCGAAACGCTGTCCGATGGCGCCCTGAGCCCCTGCGCGCATATCAGGCTGCTACGGCCGCTGGATCACCCGCTGGCGGGCGCGGGTCTGGAAACCACCATGGTCGCCGATGCCGCCGCCGCCTGCCGCTACCGGGCCGACATCATCGCCACCCAGCGCCACGCCATCCCCACCATCGCCGCGGCCGAGGCCCTGGCGGCCCATGCCAGACGCACCGGGGCCATGCTGCTCTATGACCTCGACGACGATCTGCTGACCCTGCCGCCAGACCATCCGGACGCCGCCGAACTGGCACCAAAAACCGCGGTGGTGGAGCGGATGATCCGGCTGGCCGACATCGTCCGCGTCTCGATGCCGAAACTGGCGGCCCGCGCCGGAAAACTGTCCCGCGCCAAAGTCCAGATCACGGGCAACGCGCTGGATGAGCGGATCTGGCTGCCCCCCGGCCTGGACCTGATGCGAGGGGACCCGATGCGAGGGCATGACCCCGGCCCCTACGATCCGGTCCGCATCCTGTGCATGGGCACCGCGACCCATGACGCCGATTTCACGATGATCCTGCCCGCGCTGATGGAACTGCACACGCAGTTCGGCACGCGCGTCCAGGTCGATCTGATCGGCTTCCTCGCCAACGCGCCAGCGCCCGCCTGGATCGGCCGGGTGACGCCGCCGCCGCACGCCAGCCGTTCCTATGCCGGGTTCGTGCAATGGTTCACACGGGCGGGGCCCTGGGACATCGGCCTCGCGCCGCTGGTCGACTCGCCCTTCAATGCCTCCAAATCCCCCATTAAAACCCTCGATTACGCCGCCCTGGGCCTGGCCACCCTGGCTTCGGACGTGCCGTCCTACCGGGGCTCAGTGGCGGACGGGCATGGCGGGATGCTGGTGCCCAATACCACCACCGCCTGGTACGAGGCGCTGAGCCGCCTGGTCCGCGATCATGCGCTGCGCCGCCGCCTGTCCGGGGACGGGCTGCGGCGGTTTCAGGAAACCGGAACGCTCGCGGCACAGGGACAGACGTGGCAAAAGGCATGGGGCCAGAGCGCGAAAGACCAGAGCGCGAAAGACCAGAGCGCGAAAAGCCAGGGCGCGAAAAGCCAGAGTGGAGAAAGCAGGATCGGCAAAAACCAGATGGGGGAAAACCGGACCGGACCACGGCTGCCACGGCGTTGACCCAGAGGCGCCGGGCGTGGGGGAGCCCGTGATACCAGTGGCCCTTATTGTCAGGAGATTATGCACTTCACGAACACAAGGACAGTTTTAGGAATTATATCTTTTTTCTCTGGTTTGCACCCTACCGCCTCTGCCGCGGCGGCCTTTCCATCCCGCCGGTCTGGGAAACAAGGTCTGGGAAACAAGGTCAAACGGGCTGTGATGCGGGAAGCCTGCCCAAAGGTTCAAACTCCCGCCAGCGGAGCACCCGCGCGGCGAACCAGAAAGGTCCGTTCATTCAGCTCTGGGCGAGGAAAACCCAGGGCCGTCTACCATTCGGTGGTTT
Organism: Acetobacteraceae bacterium; assembly: GCA_043750075.1. Lineage (GTDB taxonomy): Bacteria > Pseudomonadota > Alphaproteobacteria > Acetobacterales > Acetobacteraceae > Rhodopila. The sequence goes on from JAYVCG010000548.1 coordinate 3,254, forward strand.
CCTCGGCGGTTTCCGCCACGGCCGCTGATGGCAGCGGGGGCATCGGCGCCAGCAGGGCGTTTTCCGGCCCGGTGAGGGTGATGACGTATCCGCCGCCGCTGACCGCGCGGACATGCATCATCAGACTCTCTCCCGTGGCGCCCAGTTGCATGGGGGGGATGGCGGACTGGCCGCCATTGTGGACGATGGTGAGGCGTTTGGCGACTTCCTGTTCCGGTTCGCCCTCCTCGCCGAACAATCCGGCACTGGCCTGACGGCGCAACAGATCCTCGAACGGCATGCCAAGGGCGGACAGGTCGAGGGGCACGCCGGTCAGTTGGGCGAAACGCCCGTTCCATTGGCGCAGACGCAGACTCTGATCCAGCCGCGCGACTCCGTCGGTCTGGCTGCTGACCAGCGTGCCCATTTCCGGTTCGGTCAGCGGAATCCGCGCCCGCGCCATGCCGAGTTCGTTGCGGGCGTTGGTAAGGTCGAGTTCGGCGCGTTCCAGCACCCGCTGGCGGCGCCGTTCCTCCTGGGCCGTGCCGATCGCCCACAGCACGAGGCCCGCGATGGTCAGCACGATCACGGACCCGACGGTGGCGAGACCGCGCGCCCAGTTGGCGAGGCCGGTGACGGGACGCATCGCCGTTTCGACGTCGATGCCGACCGCGACGGACATGTCCCGGCCGGGAACGCGCTGGTGGGCGATGATGCGGTTGATCCGGTCGAACGGCGAGGAGCCGGTCCAGACCCCCGATTCGTTCTTCTTCATCGTCTCCAGCAGTTCGGAGCCGGCGATGCTGACATCCGCGAGTTGCGCGGACGGGCCGGCGATGGCCTGAATGCTGCCTTTCTTCAGTTCGATCAGGGCGACGACGCCGCCTTGCCCGAGATTGGCCGCGGCGAACAGTTTGGTGATTTCCTCCGACCGGTACGACGCGCCCACGAACCAGCCGCGCGGCCGGTCGAGCGGGCGCAGGATGT
>JAYVCG010000549.1:0-6470 GCA_043750075.1 Acetobacteraceae bacterium
CTGCGGGACTGGCTGGGGGAGCGGGCGCAGGTGGGACGGATGCCGCCCAATGGATTCCCGAAGACGTTGAAATTTTAAGGAAGGCCAGAGGCGCCCCCCCTGGACCCCTCCAGGGTGCCCCCAATGGATGGTTTCCAAAGGCGAGCCTTTTGGCGGAGGCCCAGCAGGCAGAGCCTGTCATGCGAAGCATGCCAAAGGCAGGACGCGGGTCTCAGGGCGGAGCCCTGGCCTTAAACTCACGCTGGCTTGCGCCATCCAGACAGCGGGACCAGGTTGCGCGCCAAACACCCTGGAGTTTTCCCCATGAGCAGTTCATCCGAATACACGCCCGCGAAGGTCTGGACCTGGAACAAGGCGAATGGCGGCCGGTTCGCCAACATCAACCGCCCGGTCGCGGGGTCCACCCACGACAAGGAACTGCCCGTCGGCCGTCATCCCCTGCAACTCTACTCACTGGGCACGCCGAACGGCCAGAAGGTCACGGTGATGCTGGAGGAACTGCTGGCGCTTGGCCACACGGGCGCGGAATACGACGCATGGCTGATCCGGATTGGCGAGGGCGACCAGTTCGGCAGCGGCTTCGTGGCGATCAACCCGAACTCCAAGATCCCCGCCCTGCTGGACCGGAGCGGGCCGACACCAATCCGGGTGTTCGAGTCCGGCGCGATCCTGGTGCATCTCGCCGAGAAATTCAGCGCGTTCCTGCCGAAGGAGGCCGGGCCGCGCGCCGAATGCCTGTCCTGGCTGTTCTGGCAGATGGGCAGCGCGCCCTATCTGGGCGGCGGGTTCGGTCATTTCTACGCCTACGCGCCCACGAAGATCGAATACGCCATCGACCGCTTCGCGATGGAAACCAAGCGCCAGTTGGACGTGCTCGACCGGCGGCTCGCCGAGAGCCGGTTTCTGGGCGGGGACGACTACACCATCGCCGACATGGCGGTGTGGCCCTGGTATGGCGGGCTGGCGAAAGGGCTGCTGTATGGGGGTGGCGAATTCCTGTCCGTCCAGGACTACAAGAACGTTCACCGGTGGGCTGACGCGATCGCCGAACGCCCGGCCGTGAAGCGCGGGCGCATGGTCAACCGCCTCCAGGGCGATCCCGCGAGCCAGTTGCATGAGCGTCATGAGGCCAGCGATTTCGACACGAAGACCCAGGACAAGGTGGCGGCGGCGGGTTAGGCGCTCCTCGTCGCGTCAGCCTTGTTATTCAGCGGGATGTCCGGTCCGGAGGGACGCCGGACATTCCGCCGCGCGGGCTGGCGCGCATCAGGGGTGGCGTGACCCAACCCTCGCCAGGGCGCGTTCTGTTCAGAGCGCACGGATCACCTGGCGGCGGGCGCGGGTTCCCCCAGTGACAGCATCAGGCGGTTGGCCCAGTTGAAGAAGGCCGCGCCGTGGATCACATCGACGATCGCGGCGTCGTCCAGTCCGGCGGCGCGCAAACGCGTGACATGCGCCGCGCCGAACGCGATGGGCGTCGCCGTGAGCGCCACCGAGGCGGCGGCGATGGCGTTCCAGCGCTCCCCCAGATCGGCGTTCACCCCGTCATCGAGCAGGCGCCGCACGTCCCCGGCCCGTTTGGAATACGTGATGGCGTGGCGGGCATGAACCGAGGCGCAATAAATGCAACCGTTATGGCGCGAGGCCGCCGCCGCCGCCAGTTCCCGCTCGGCGCGCGGCAGGCCGGAACTGGTGTTGTAGAAGATGTCCTTGTCGGTGCGGGTCCGCGCTTCCAGAATGTCCGGATCGCGCGCCAGCAGGCGGAAATAAGCCGATTTGGAGCGCGCGGCATCGACCAGGCTGGCGCGTTGACGGTCTGTCAGCGCGTCCTCGGCGGGTGGCGCCAGCCACGGCAGCCAATCGAGCATGTCCAGGGTGAAGGCCACCGGCTCCTGGTTTTCCGGATGCGGGATGACGGTCTCGGTCATACTGGGCTTCCTCATGCGGCGGCGGCGGCCAGGGTCCGCAGGCCGGCGGCGGCGCGGATCTGAAAGGCGAGGAACGCCACCAGTTGCGACAGGGTGACGATGTCCGTGTTCGACCAGCCGGCGTCGAGCAGCGTCTGGAGCGCCTCTGGGCTGGCATCGCGCGGATGGAATACCAGCATGTGAACGTGGCCCAGAGCGGCCGTCATCCGCGCGCCAAGCGCGGCGCGATGCGGCCCGGCCACCGCATGGACCGGCCCGGCCACGTCCTCGATGCTCAATGGTCCCTTGGGATACGCTCCATAGGGACCGGCCGCGCGGCCCAGGGCGATTTCCGCTGAGAGGGCGGCGCGGAAGGCGGCGGAGGGGGCGGTGCGCGCCAGACCGGCGGCGTAGAACGCGGCGGCGGCGTCATCGGCGTGCAGACCGGCGATGAAGCTGGCCAGGGCGAAACGTTCTTGCAGCGTGACATCCCCCGGTTCCGCCGGTTCGAACAGCGCGCGATGACTCGCCTGCGCCTGCTGGCGCGTCACGGGCTTCTGGTCCCGGATCGCCGCCAGGGGCGAGTCCGGCGCCAGACCGGCCAGCAGATCGATGACATCCGGGTCACTCATGCGACACTCTCCGCCTCGGCGTGATGGGAATGGTCCTGCTTTGGCCGCCAGCCGAACGCGGGCGCCACCTCGCGCGCCACCAGTTCGATCGAGCGCAGAATGTGGGAATGCGGCGGGTCGATCGAATGCACCTGCACGGCGAGATCGGTGACACGCGCCAGTGTTTTGTCGGCCCGCAACGAGGCGATCACCTCGTCGGGCGTGCCCACATGCACGTCGAACGCCTGGATGAGATCGGCGAGCGAGCTGCCTGGCATCCGGTGCCCCCTCTCGATGAAACGGCTGACCGCCCGGCGCAAGCCCAGTTCGGCCAGGCGCAGGGCCTCGGCGCGGGTTTCGGCGACGAACACGCTGCGCGAGCCGACGATGCGCGGCGCCCGTCCCGGCGGCAGCGCGGCCAGATAGGCGTCGATGATCGGGTTCTGCAATTCGGCCAGCGTGGCGCGCGGGGTTTCGGGCGGGCGCGGCTGAGTGCGCGACAGCATCAGCCCATCGCCCGCCAGCCCGGCCCGCGCGCCGCCGGAGACCGAGAAGGTGGCCTGCCAGATCCGCCCGGCGAGATCAGGCTTTTTGGGATACAGCGTGTCGCCGCCAGGGATCGGCTCACCCGCGATGGCGCCGCGGAGCCTCGCCAGATGCCGCGCGAAAAGCTCGCCCCGCTGTTCTCCGTCGAGCCCGAACCCGGCGAACGCCGTCGGATTGCCGCCGTTGCCCACGCCCAGTTCCAGTCTGCCGTCACTGATAATGTCGAGCACGACGGCGTCCTCCGCCACGCGCACCGGCAGTTCCAGCGGCAGCGTGATGATCCCGGTGCCGAGACGAATGCGCGATGTCAGCGCCGCGAGATGGCCGAGAAACACGAATGGCGACGGCAACCCCCCTTCATGCTCATGGAAATGGTGCTGGGCCACCCAGGCGGCGTCGTAGCCGCAGTGCCCGGCGTGGACGATCTGCGCGGCTGCCAGGCGGTAGCGTTCCGCCGGTGGCGCCGCGTCGAGCAGACGGGTGAAGAACGCGAGGCGTTGCAGTCCGGACGAAGCGGTCATCGCCGATCCTATGTCCTGAATGGCATCCACTTCAACAGGCGGCGGCAATTCGTTTGGGGCACATCGCCGGGAGGAAAACAGTCAGGGCTTTGCCCTGAAACCCACCCCATGGCCCCCTTGGGAGGCGCTGCCTCCTGGACCTCCCGCCGCCCTGCCATGGTCATGCTCCGCATGACAGCTCGCTTTTGGAAACGATCCATTGGAGTCTTAATTGGGTGAGGTCCAGGAGCCCGTCATGCGACGCATGCCCAGGTATGATGCGGGACGGGATTTTGGAGCGGTTGCGGCGCCAGTCTGTATCGTCCATTTTCGCGCCATGACCCATCGCGTTTCCCTGATGAGGCGTGACAGCGCGCGGATGCGGCTGCCATGACCGGTTTTGACCCCGCCACCACCGGCTGGACGCCCATGGACACTGACAGGATGCCGGCCGGAATCGGCACGCCCTGGCGCAAGCGCCACGGGGACACGTGGCTTTATGGCCTTCTGACCCGGCCGGACCATGCCAATCCCGCCGGAGTGGTGCATGGCGGGATCCTGATGGCCTTCGCCGATCACACACTGGGTTGTCATGTCGAGGCCGCGGCGGGCGGCGCGCCCAATGTCACGATCCAGTTGAACACCCATTTCCTGGCCGCGGTCGATCCGGGATCATTCGTGGAACTACGCGGCGAGGTAACCCGCGCGGCCGGTTCGCTGGTGTTCGTCCGTGGCATCATCGCGGCGGGGGACCGTGATGTCGTGGCGGTGGATGGGATCTGGCGGGTCTTCCGGGGCACGGCAAGGCGAGACAATGCCGGCGGCGCTTCCGGGTGACCCGTCTCCGCGCCGGGGCCTGACAGGGTCATGCGGTTCTTTGACCTCGGACGGCCCTGATACACGTTCCCGGTGATGGTGTGTCATTTGGGGTTTCTTGGGGTACCCGTCAATATGAGAGTCTCTTGTCCAGAACAACATGGAGTGAGTGGGGAAGCATGGTTTTGTTCTGGAAAGTCACACCGGCCACGGGAACGTGTATCAGGGCAGCGGATAACACGCGTTGCTGGTCAGCGAGAGATTGCCCAAAGGCGGCGGCAGGAACCTGAACGCATTACTCGTGATCGTGACCGAATAATAATTACCGGTCTGACCGTTACAGGTCGCGACGAGTCCATTGGTGCCGTTGATCGTGACATCCGTGGTCTGAACCATGTTTGGCAGCACGAAGCTGTTGGCTATGGAAACCGCGTAGGCCTTCGTCGTGCTCTGATCGGTTTTCAGACAATTCGACGTGCTGTAGGTATAGCCGATCGCGCCGCACCGCGCGGTCATCGCGGCGGCGACCTGCATGCCGCTTCTCAGCCACCACAGAAACCCTGATTCGATGATGGCGAACGTCACCATGCACAGCAGCGTGCCGGTGATGGCGAATTCGACCGATATCGCGCCTTTCGTGTCACGCCGCAAAAACCGGAGGATCATTTCAACATCACCGTCGCCGACTCCGTCAGGGCATAGGACGACGCGGCCATGAAGCCCGACATGATCCCGGTATTGGTGTAGGTGGCGGTGATCACGACATACAGACCGGCGGTCGAGCCATCCGAGCACACGCTGCCATACGCCGCCCCCGATTTGGTCGGCCCCGTGCCCGTCACGCAATACCCGGTCGGGCCAGTGACGGTGACGATCAGATTGGTGGAGGTCAGGAACGAGGTCTTGATAACGACGTTCTGAACGTTCGTGGCGGTCACCGGCGGACCGGTCAGATAAGCGTATTCCGCTCCGGCCGCCACCGCGTTGGCGAGCGTCGCGCGGCTGTACTGCGCCAGGCCCAGATCATGCGCGCCTCCCAGTAACACGATCAACAACGGAGTACAGAGCACGAATTCAACGGCCGCCGCCGCCCGCGTGCCCAACGCATGAATGTCCAGCGAACGAATGTCCCTGAACCTGGCGCGGTACAGGCCGCGGCGCTTCCCGCCGGGGGATCGCGGGCGGGCGCCAGGGACAAGGCCAGGGGCAAGGCCATACAATCGTCGCAGGGACATGATACAAATGCGCCGGAACAGTGTGGTCGTGAAATGCACGGCCTTCTCCCTCGCGCCATCCCGTGGATTTTCATCCGGCGCATGTCACGCGGTGAAGCGGGTCGCGGCGTCTTCTGTGCCTCACCATTCACGACAAAAAGGTTTCTGTTCTCCCTTGGTGCATGATGCGTGCCTCACCCCGTCCGGGCTTGTTCAGGGGGCCGTCACCGCGCGACCGTGTACAGAACATGGCCGGACTCCGGGTTTTCCGCGATTTTCCGCAGCCAGGGCGGCGGCTTTCCGGCCCGCGTCTGGTCGTACAGCGTCACCCGTTCCAGATCGCCCACCATCGGGGTCCGCTCGCCGCCGGTGCATCCCAGTACCAGCGTTATCCCGGCCGCGCCGATCTCCGGCGGCACGGTTTCGGAGGGCGCCGTCCGCCAGACCGCGCGCATCCGCAGAAACGCCGCGGTGTTGCGGTGATACAAGGAGGCCACCGTGCGGATGCCGGTGCGGTACAACAATTCGGGCGTGTCGTTGATGTCGGTCAGCACCACGGCGCCCGGATGCGCGCGCAGCAAGCCCGCGGCATCGGCTGGCCGGCAGGGGCGCGGCACGGCGGCGGGCGCCGCGTGCGCGCTGCCCGCCAGCAGCGGCATCTGCCCCAGATACGGCACCTGCACGAACAGCAGGATCACCGCCACGCGGGCGAAGGACTGGACGATCTCATGCCGGGCGGCGGTGGCGGCGCCCAGAATGGCCAGCGCGATGGGCAGCGCGATCGCCCCGGCGGCCTCGGGGTAGGCCGCGAAGCGCACATGCGACCAGCCGCAGACCAGCGCCGCGGTGGCGCACACCATGATGTAACCCAGGAAC
>JAYVCG010000550.1:0-9462 GCA_043750075.1 Acetobacteraceae bacterium
CCCGCGAACTGGCCCTTCGCCTTGACCACATCCGCGATTGTTTTGGCGCCCCTCGCGCCAAATGGTCCAGGGTTGCCCAAACGATTCCATAAGACGCGGTCCATCATTTGCATGCATTGCGTCGCGGTGGCCAGTTTGTATGACGACGATGATGGACCACGGCACTCAGCGAGCAGCACCCTGGCCTCGACACCGGCATTCGTGTCCCGTGATGGAAGAGCGACCATGAGAACCTCCTTGCCCGCGGCAGTCATGCGGTATCAATGCTTTCTTGGAATTATCCGCACGGATACGCCCTCACGCGCGCATGTCTCGTTAAGTTCCTCAACCCACTTCCTCGTGACAAGATAACTGCTGCCACGTAATTCATCCTCTGTGTTCACCACATCCTTGTCAATGAGAATCTTGCGCCGGGACTGCCTTAAGTCGCTTTCTCCTCCATCCCAGAGAATGATTTGTCTCCCCTGGCGCCATGAGATCCACGCGGATTTCGTTCCATCACTCGCGATCTGACCCAGAACACAAAAATCAGCTTGTTTCCCCACCCTGGCACTTTTCAGAAAAACTCTGATGATATCCTCATAATGCTGAAACGCGGCGTCCGCTCGCACGTCAAATATCGTGATATTATTTTCCGCCGCCGCCCGCGCCATCACCCCGGCGCGGGGGACGTCAAGGATTGTCACGTTTATCAGACAACAAACGCCAAGGACACGGAACCATTCCCGCCACCGCGCCATCAGTACTAATGGCGCCCGCCTCCTTGAACCAGACGGATTGAGTGAACCCATCGCCGATGACCTTCTTCCTTGGTCTCCCCATACTCCACCAGCGGGAGAGGATAGTCACCAGACTACCTCCCTCGCCATCGGCTTTACTCTTTATTTCCTCAAAAACAACCAGGCTTTCAGTCCAGCACCCACGCCGCCGCCGAAGCCTGCGCGATTTGCCGCACCTGGTTCAGCAATCCCGGTCCCACAGGAATCCCCTCGGCCATGCGCTTTTTCGCGTAGGCCCATTGCGGATCGCCCGCCACCATCACGGGCCGCGCGGGGTCGATTGGCGTTGTCGCGCGCAGGTCGCCGCAGAATTGCGCCACGTCTTTCTGGAAGTCCTCGGCATCGCGGAAAATGCCTGGGTCGATGGCCATGAAGAAATGCCCGATATCCATCCCCTGTGGCTTCTTCGTGTGCATCGGATCGGTGATAAGCGTCGCCCCCGACAGGCACGAGCCGAGGATGTTCACCATAGCGGCCAGCCCATAACCCTTGTACGAGGAATTTTCCGGCGACCCGCCCAACGATGTCAGAAATCCTCCTTGCTCCCGAGCCACCAACGGATCGTTACTGGGAGAACCTTCCCTGTCCAGCACCCATCCATCCGGCGTCGGCTGCTTCTCGTTGGCCTTGTTCCGGATACGGCCCGCCGCCACGGTCGTCGTCGCCATGTCCAGCAAAAACGGCACGCCATCCGCACTGGGCGCCGCGAACGACCACGGATCGGTGCCCAGTCGTGCCTGCTTGCCGAATGTCGGCGCCACCTGAATGCCCGAGGCCGAGGTGCAGGCCATCCCGATCAGTCCCGCCTTCGCCGCCATCAGCGTGTAAAACCCCGTGGCGCCAAAATGGGCCGAGTTGTGCACGGCGGCGATGGCCATGCCGGTTTTTTTCGCTTTCTCGATCGCCACATTCATCGCGAAATGCGAGGGCACATGGCCCAGTCCGCCGCCGCCGTCCACCAGGGCGGAGACCGGGGTTTCGCGCACCACTTTCGGCCGTGCGTCCATTTTGGCGCGGCCTGAGCGGCGCAGCCCGTCATAGCCGGGGATCATCGACATGCCATGACTATCGACCCCGTGCAGATCGGCCCAGGAGAGGATGTCGGAGGTGATTTCGGCGTTGTCCTCGGGCATGCCCCAGGACAGCAGGATGGCTTTCAACTGGGCTCTGTGTTTTTCGTACGATGCGGGCATGATTTCCTCCGTGGGGCGCAGCCTTGCGCGATCCGGGCGTTCCGGCAAGGGTGGCGCGAGGTGGTGGTGGAGGAAAGACGCATGGCCGATGGACAGGCACTGTTAAAAGCCCGGTTCGGCATGGAACTGCCGGGGGTGGAGGTGCCGGACGTGATCGCACCCTTGCTCGACCGGCGGGTGGTGCGGCGCTACACGGAACAGGCGGTGCCCGACGCGCTGCTCGACGCGCTGCTGGCGGCGGCGCAGTCGGCGCCAGCCAAATCGGATTTACAACAATATTCCGTGGTGGTGATGCGCGACGCGCCGCGCATCAAACAGATCGCCGACTGGATCGGCACGATGGACTGGATCGCCACCGCGCCGGTGTTTTTGGTATGGTGCGGCGACATGCGGCGCGGGCAAAAATTGTGCGATCTGCACGGGATGCCGCACGCCAACAACAACCTCGACACGTTTCTCAACACCGCCGTCGATTGCTCGCTCGCCATGGCTCAGTTCATGGCCGCCGCCGAGGCGGTGGGGCTTGGCACCTGCCCGATTTCCTACGTGCGCTCGCATATCGAGCGCGTTTCTCCGCTGTTGGGCCTGCCCGCGGGCGTGTACCCGGTGGCTGGGCTGACAGTGGGCTGGCCGGTGTTCCGCCGCCCGGTGTCGATGCGTTTGCCGCCCGCGATGGTGGTGCACCGGGAACGCTACGATGACAGCGCGATGGAACGGAATGTCGCCGCTTATGACGAGCGCCGCCGCGCGCGGGAGCCGGTGGCGGCCGCCGGTCTGAAAAACAACGACGTGCATCCGCCGCGCGAAGGCGTGGGCTGGAGCGAGAACGTGGCCCGTCAGCTTTCGGTGCCAGAACGGTTTGGTTTCGCCGCGTATTTGCGCACGAAAGGATTCGATCTTGCCTGAGGACCATCACCGTCAGGCCACGCTGGTCGATCAGCACGAGCCGCCCAGACCGAAAACCGTGCGGGCGCGTCATGCCGCCAGCCTGCTGGTGTGGCGGGAGGCGGGGGATGCGGTGGAAATCCTGATGGGCATGCGCGGCGCCAGGCATCGTTTCATGCCCAACCGGCTGGTGTTTCCGGGCGGCGCCGTCGATCGCGCCGATCTGTCCACGCCTTCCGCCACGCCTCTGGCGCCGCGCACCGAATGGGCGCTGCACCGGAGCGCCAGCGCGACACTGGCGCGCGGGATCGCCATCGCCGCGGCGCGGGAGTTGCTGGAGGAAACCGGGCTGTCGCTCGGGGCGCCGCCCGCGTTGCATGGGCTGGAGTATCTGGCCCGCGCCATCACCCCGCCCGGCCTGCCGATCCGCTTCAACGCACGGTTTTTATGTGTTCACGTCTCCCACGTCACAGGCGCGATCGCCGGGGACGGGGAACTGGACAATCTCCGCTTCTACAGCATGACGGAGGCGCTGGCGCTCGACCTCGCGACCCCGACACGCCGCGTGCTGGAACAGATGCGTGTCTTTCTGGGCATGAACGAGGCGGAACGGACGAAACGCACGCATGTTCCGGTGCTGAAGAAGGACCGCGGCTGGGTGATGGAGTGACGCCTGGGGCTTTGCCCTGGACCTCACGCCGCCCGCCAGTTCTCCCCATTCCGCGCCACTTTCCCCTCAATTTCCATCTTCAACAGATGCGCCAGCACATTCCGCTCCGCCGCGTTGCGCAACCGGGGGTTGACCTGCGAATACAGCGCATCCATCAGCGTGTGAGTGCTGGCCGGACCCTCGGTGAGTTTCTTCGCGATTGACTGCTCGCGCATCATGCGGTGCGTCAGCATCTCCCGCACCAGCGCCCGCGGCTCGCGCAGCAGCGGGCCATGGCCCGACAAATAAATCTCGTCATCACGCTTCAACAGCACATCGAGACTGTTGAAATAATCCTTCATGTCGCCGCCGGGCGGACTGACGATGCTGGTGGACCAGGACATCACATGGTCGGCGCTGAACAAGATTTTCTCGCCCCCCTGGCCCGCCAGCGCGAAACACAGATGATCCAGCGCGTGACCCGGCGTATGCACCGCCGTCATCCCGCCAATCTTGTCGCCATCATCGAGTTTGATGTCGGCGTCGAACGTGTCGAGACCGGAAACCTTGAACCCCACCGTGGGCGCACCGGTCTTGCGCTGGAGTTCCGCGGCCGCGCCGACATGGTCGTGATGGGTGTGGCTGATCAGGATCAGCGCGACCTGACCGCCGGTGTGGCGCATGATCGCCTCGACATGCTCCGGATGATCCTCCGGGCCGGGATCGAGAACCACCAGGCCCTGTTCCGTCTCGATGAGATAGGTGTTGGTGCCGTGATAGGTCATCAAGCTGGGATTGGCCGCCACGATGCGGCTGATCCCTGGCAGGATCGGCAAACGCGCGCCGCGTTCGGGGTCAGCCTCGGTCAGGAAGGGCATGAAGATCCTCAATGTCTCGGGAAAAGGGCTTTGGGGGAAGGTCATGCCGCAAAGCAACACGGCTGGCAACCAACGGGGGTCCGTGGCAGGATCGGGCAACCCGCCCAGGAGGAAACTGATGGCTCAAGGTTTGTTGTTCGCGTCGTTCGATTATTCCCCGGCGCAAGAGGATGAGTTCCACGATTGGTACGATCTGGAACATGTCCCGGAGCGGCTGCGGGTTCCCGGCTTCCTCAACGCGCAACGCTGGATCAGCGATGAGCACCCGAAAATCGCCGCCGCCACCTATGATCTGACCAGCCATGCGGTGTTTTCCAATCCAGAATACCGGGCAATTGGTTACGATAACGCCTCGGTCTGGACGAAGCGCGTCACCGCGATCGCCCACCGCATCCTGCGGTTCGAGGGCACGCAGATCGTGCCGGGCGATGTTTCGGGACCGGAGGAAGCGGACGGGCTGCTGGTCGCCTCCATGAACGTCGCGCCCGAGGCCGAACCCGAGTTCAATGAATGGTACAACCACGAGCACCTGCCACAACTGGGCGCCGTGCCCGGCGTGCTGACCGCGCGGCGCTTCCTGGCGGCGGGTCCGGGGATCGAGAAGAAATATCTCGCGCTGTACCACATGACCTCAGTGGATGTGTCGCGTTCCGAGCCCTGGGCGAAAGCCGCCAACACGCCCTGGACGGAAAAGATGCGGCCGCATTTCCGCGATCCGCTTGTCTTGCGCTGCCGGAAATACGTGCGGAGGGGCTGAGCATGACATCTTCTTCCCGCCGCTCCGCGGTGATGCTGCCCCGCCGCCGCGCGCTGAGCCTGATGGGCGCCGGAACGGTCGCGCTCGCGACTCCCGCCATCGCGCAAACGAAACAAATGCCCGGTGTGACGGCGAAGGAAATCCTGATCGGCCAGACCATGCCGTACAGCGGGCCGGCCTCCAGCTACGCGCCGATCGGTCACATCGAGGTCGCGTACACGAAGTTCATCAACGATCAGGGCGGCATCAACGGCCGCATGTTGAAACTGCTGTCGCTCGACGACGGCTACAGCCCGCCGAGAACCCTGGAACAAACCCGTAAGCTGGTGGAAGAAGAAGGCGTGTCCTTCATCTTTCAGCAACTCGGCACGCCCACCGCCATGGCCACGCGGCGTTATCTGAACCAGAAGAAGGTGCCGCAATTGTTCGTGGCCTCGGGCGCCACGCAGTTCGGCGATCGTGACAACTTCCCCTGGACCATGGGCTGGCAAATCAGCTACCAGATCGAGGGCAGGGTCTACGCGCGCTATATCATGACGGAAAAACCTGGCGCGAAAATTGGCATCCTCTACCAGAACGACGATTCCGGTAAGGATTTCCTGAAAGGTTTCAAGGACGGGCTGGGGGACAAGGCCGGCATGATCGCGGCGGCGATCAGTTACGAACCCACCGATCCCACGGTCGATTCGCAGGTGTTGCAATTGCACAGCGCGGGCGTGGACGCGCTGTACGTGTCCAGCATCCCCAAGGTCACGGCGATGGCGCTGCGGAAAGTGCGCGATCTGAACTGGAACCCGCTGTATGTGATTTCCAGCGTCGGCGCCTCCGTCTCCTCCGCCCTGGCGCCCGCCGGACTGGACAAGGCCGTTGGCCTGGTGACAGGCGCCTATCTGAAAGACCCCTCGGACCCGCAATGGGCCGGCGATCCCGGCTTCCAGGACTGGCTGGCGTTCATGAGGAAATACCAGCCGAACGGCGATCTGACGGACGCGAGCTATGTTTACGGTTATACCGTGACGCAAACCCTGGCCGCCACACTGAAACAATGCGGTGAGGATTTGTCGCGCGAGAACATCATCCGCCAAGCCGCCAGTCTGGATCTCGAACTGCCCATGATGCACAAGGGCATCCGTTTCCACACCACCGCGACGAACTATCACGGGATGAAGAAGTTACGGTTGCAACGGTTCGACGGCAAGGCGTGGGTGCCGTTCGGGGAGCCGATCGGAGTGTGAGCCTGAACCCGGCGCGCCATGCGTTTCAGGCCGGGTCAAGGAAGAAAGGAAGAATTTTCACCACAAAGACACAAAGGCACAAAGGAAAAACCGTTATATTCCATTGGATCTCTTTGTGTCTTTGTGTCTTTGTGGTGCATTTTTCTTGCTTTCTTCAAAAATCGCCCCCATCGCGCCGGATGTTCGCCGCGACACGCCCTGACCCGCGCCTGGGCATCATGTTCCCGCGCCGCTCACATGGTCCGCCGTGGCACCATGGCCAGGAAATCCCGCAGCGGTTCCTTCCAGAATTTCGCCATGCCGGTGGTGCCGTGGCCGCGGGTTTCCGTGCTCGCGGGGATGAGCAAAACCCGTCCGTTCCGCACTTTTCTCAGGGCTTGTTCCATCAGTCCTGTCTCGGGCGGATTGCGCTCGTCATCGGCGGAATTGATCGCCAGCACCGCCGCCTGGATGCGCTCCAACAGCGGCGCCGGATCGTAATCGCGTGAGGCATCCCATTGATACAGGAAATCGTTGGCGTCCGCCGTGAACGGCGCGGCGAGGCGGGCGTTCACCAGCGCGTCGGCTTTCTCGCGCGTTGGCGCCAGCATTTGGTACGCCAGCGTGCCGCCATTGGTGGCGATGCCCTGGAACACCACGGCCATGCGCAACCCAGGCGGCTGCGTGGTGTAATCGCCGTTGTTCCAGGCCGGATCGGTGCGGATCGCGTCGATCAGCATACGGCGCATCATCCAGTTGCGCGCGGACATCGCGGTGGGTTGCGCCGCCATTGGCGCCAGCGCGTCCATGAAACCGGGGTGGGTGACAGCCCAGTGCCAGGTGTGCATGCCGCCCATGGAGTTGCCGATCACGAGGCGGACGTGGCGGATGCCAAGCCCCTCGGTCAGCAGACGGTACTGTGCCGATACCATGTCGTCATAATCGTAATGCGAGAATTTCGCACGCATCCCGTCGGAGGGTTTGCTCGATTTGCCGGCGCCCAGGGAGTCGGGGAGGATGATGAAGTATTTTTTGGCGTCGAGGGGCTGGCCTTCGCCGAACAATTCGCCAGCGAAACCAGGGGTCAACATGCCGGTGCCGGAGCCGGTGGTGCCGTGCAGGACCAGCACGGGCTCTCCCGCCGGATCGCCGATGGTGGTGTAATGCAGGCGCGCTTCCGGCAGAATTTCCCCGGTGTGGAAACGGAAGTCTTTCGCGATCCAGTCGCCTTCCCGTGGCGCGGGATATTCGGCGGCATCGGCTGGACTTGTGAACACGCGGACCAGCAATGCCAGGGTCATCAGCAGACGGGTCATGAAGGGACTCCTTTCGTACGGTCCGCGAGCATGATTCCTCTGGCCGGGGGGCACAACACGCCGGTCACACGCCTCAGCGCCGGAACAACGCCAGCGCGGCGGCCAGCACCGACACCAATGCGGTCAGCGGGCCGAACCCCGCGAAGCCGTGCGCCGACAGCATCCAGCCCCCCAGCCCGGCGGCGCCCATCCAGCCCATGCTGGAACAGGTGACGTTCCATCCCATGACGGTGCCGCGCACGGACGCGGGCACGCCGCCCAGAGCCGCCATCAGCGCCGGGCGGGCGAGCGCGTTGAGGAACAGATACGCGAACCCCAGCCCCACCGAGACCGGCAGATTGATCCGCCAGCCGAACAACGCCACGGCCGCGGCGCCCGAGGTCAGCATCGCCAGCGCGTACACCATCAAACGATTGGGAAAACGGTCCGCCACCTGCCCTCCGAGGATCGTGCCGAGGATGCTGCCGGAGGCGAACACCGCCAGCGGGATCACCACCGCGCGCAGGCTCACCTGATAGGTGGATTGCAGGAATGTCGCGAAATACACGACCGTCAGACCGTAACAGATGCGTTCCAGCACGCTCATCGCCAGCAGGCGTAGCACGGGCCAGGACAGCGTGGAGCGGACCGTGGGCGCCCTGGTGCCCGCCGCGCGCCGTGAGGAGGGCCGGCCGTGCGTCGTGATCGCGAGGCCAAGCGCCGCCGCCAGGGCCAGCACGCCGACGCAGGCGTTGACGCCGCGCCAGCCGATGAAGGCGCCCAGATACGCGGCCAGGGGCACGCCGATCAGCAGCGTCATGGACTGGCCGCTCATGATCCAGCCAAGGGCGCGGCCTTGCTGGCCCTCTCCGGCGCGGACGGAGGCTTCGGCCATCAGCACGCCGCTGAACAGGCCGCTGCATCCACCAGCGGCGAGCGACCACAGCGCGACCATCGGGAACGACGGCGCGGCGGCGAGGCCGAGCATGGCGCCGCACAGGGCGATTGGCCCCAGCACCAGGAAGGGCCGCCTTCCCCAGCGGTCCGATCCCGCGCCCGCCAGCATTCCGGTGATGGCCCAGGCGATGGAGGTGGCGGCAACGAGGTTGGCCACCCAGGGGAGGCTGGTGTCGAGGTCGCGCGCCATGTCCAGCAGGAAAGGCGCGCGGGCGCTGCCGCTGGCGCCGGCCGCGAACATCGCCAGCGCGCCCGCGGCGAGCAAAGCCCAGGGCATGGGGGTGGCGAGGGCAACCTCACGGAATGTCATCGGATCTGGGCTGTCCCTGGAACGTATTGATTCAGGACAAGATTGATTGTTCAAACCGTCTGGTGACCTTGATCTGGTCCATGTGCTGCCGTGCCTCCCATAAATCACGGGTAAGTTGCATCCGCAGCCAGTGGTCCGCCTTGCTCCAACCCACCTTCTCAAGACGGATCGCCATTTCCGGAGTCACACCGGCATGGCCGTTCAAAATGTTCGACAGAGTCTCCCGCGTGACGCCCAGTGCTTCCGCCGCCACTTTCACCGTCAGACGCAAGGGTTTCATGCACTCTTCCCGGATGATTTCGCCCGGATGCGCGGGATTGAACATCGCCCTTATTTCCTCTGCTTAATGATAATCAACCAGATCGACATCGCTGGTGTTCGCGTCATCGAATCTGAATACCAGCCGCCAGTTGCCTGATACCCAGACAGACCATTGGCCTTTCCGGCCGCCTTGCAATGGATGCAGCCTGTGACCGGGCAAATTCATGTCATCCGGGCTTTCCGCCATGTGAAGCGACGTGAGTAACCGGCGAATGCGGGCCGCG
>JAYVCG010000551.1:0-2814 GCA_043750075.1 Acetobacteraceae bacterium
CCAGATTCGGAACGTCTTGGCTCCGGTTCAAGGCCAATTCCACGATTCTTAAGTTGCCAGCGGCAGATATTCATTCCACACTTGTGGGGCAACCGTAGGAGCCGCCCAGGGGGCCGCCCAGGGGGGAGAGCCCAGGGGGGAGAGCCCAGGGGGGAGCCATGCGCACGATCAACAGCGATGACAGGAATTGCCTGAACCATGACCCGTTGGAACGAAGGCTCCATCACCGACATCGCGGCCCGCCCGCGGTTTCATCGCGAGGCCACGCCGGTCTGGCTCGTCACCGCCTGCACGTTGCTTGGGTATCGCGCGCCCGATCTGAGTAAACCTTTCCGTTACGCCGATCTCGGCTGCGGGACCGGCCTGACCGCGCTGACCGTGGCCGCCACCTGCCCCCAGGCTGAAATCTGGGGCTTCGACTTCAATCCCGCGAACATCGAGGCGGCGCGCGATCTCGCCGCGCAGGCCGGTCTGACGAACATCCGGTTCATGGAAACCTCTTTCGCGGAGCTGGCGGCGATGGCGGCGGACGCCTTGCCCCGGTTCGACTTCATGACGGCGGAAGCGGTGCTCAGCGCGGTCTCGCCGGAAAATCAGCACCACATCCACACCCTCATCGGCCGGCAGCTCCGGCCCGGCGGGATCGCGTATCTGGGCTATGCCGCCGATACTGGCTGGAACGAGTTCGTGCCGCTGCAAACCTTCATGCGCATGACGTTCGAGGCGGGTTCGGATGCCAGCGACCTCGCCGTTCCGGGGATTTTCGAACAATTCGATCAGTTGAAGGCCGGGGGCGCCCATTACTTCCAGCGTAATCCCATCCTGGAACACCGCATCGCCGAACTGCGGCGGCGGGCGCCCGCCGATGTCGCGCATGAATTCCTCAATCAGGAATGGCATGCCCTGATGTTCGCGGACGTGGCGGACGCGATGGCGGAAATGAAATGCGATTTCCTCGGCCGCGCCACCTTGCACGAAAACATCGCCGCGGCCTCGGTGCCGCCGGCGATGCTGCCGTTGCTGGAGGACGCCGCGACGCTGCGCATCAGGGAAACCATGCAGGACATCGCCGCCGTCACCCCGTATCGCCGCGATGTCTACCGGCGCGGCGTGACCTTCATGCCCGTCGCCGAACACCGCGCCGCCCTGAAGGCGATCACGGTGATGGAGATGGATCGCCGCGCCCTGCCGCTGCTGACCTGGCAAGGCCCGGTTCCCGCCGATCCCGAACTGTATCAGCCTTTGATCGACGCCCTGCGGCAAGGCCCCCTGACCATCGCGCACGCGGCCACCCTCGGCCCGCTGGCGGAATGCCCGCTGGAGGAAGCCGCCGACGCGGTCGCCATGCTGATCTCCGCCGGCCAGGCGCATCCCTTGCCGCCGTCCTCCGTCGCCAGCGAGGCGCGTCCCTGGGTAGCCCGCCTCAACGGCGCCATCATCGACGGCATCACCCGTGGCGAGGAAATGGAATACCTCGTTTCCCCGCTTCTGGGCGCGGCGCTGGCGGTCACGGCCACGGAAGCCCTGCTGATCGGCGCCCTGTCGCAGGGGCACATGTCGCAGGGGCACATGTCCCAGGGGCACATGGCGGGGCACGCGCCGGACACGCCAGAGGAACTGATCGAAGCCGTCCTGCTGGCGATGCGGCGCGGCGGCCGCTCCATGACCCGCGGCGGTCTGCCCGTGGACGATCCCGTGGAGGAACGCGCCCTGCTGCGCGAGGGCCTCTCCACTCTCCTCGAACACCGTGTCCCCCTGTTCCGCGCTTTGGGTTTGCTGACGGCGTGAGCGCGCGGGACGGTCACGGGCGCCCCCGTCGCATCATGGGGAATTCCGTTGAACAGTTCCCCGGATGAAATCCTTGCTTCTTCCAGCACGAACACCGCGCTCATGGCACCGTCAGGGAGAAATCTTGCGCGCAGGCATGCCTTTGGCGTGAGGTCCCACGCAATCGCGCCGCATGATCTCCCGCGATGGTTGAGCATCGGCGATCGTTCGCGGGATGGCAATGCTCCCGCCGGGGAAACGATCCGCCCTCTATCTTCTTCAGTTGAGAGTGCTATATTCTGTTCGCGCGAAAAACCGGAGCGGTTCATGGTTTGCCGGCATGCGCGTGGCCTGGCGCCCGTTCTGGACCGCGGCCAATAAGGCAATGACACCACGAAGACACAAAGACACAAAGGAACCCCGCTGAACTCACGAGGAATTCTTTGTGCCTTTGTGTCTTCGTGGTGTCATTGCCTTGTCTTTCCACCGGCATGGCGCGGACAGGCGGGCACGATGGCTTCGCAACCGCTCCGGCCCCCGGATTCTCGCATGAGCGGGGTATAACGTAAAATAGTCGGCCTGGCTTTGGGTAAAACTTCAGGTGGCCGAAGCGCCGACGCGGGTATCAGAGGAGATTTTCCCATTGTTCTTGGTCATGACCGTCGCCATGCATGGAGTGATGCCGTTTTCCCTGGCCTGGAATTCACCTCTCCGGGAGACAACGAGAGCCAGACTGGCTATCTCACATTAGCACTCTCGAATTTTGGTTCCATTTCGGTTGTATCTTATGGAGCAGGTCGTAAGCGATTGTCAGCAACGATTTTGAGCACCTCTCTAAAGTCAGCAGGCTGTTCCGCATATTGTAGAATATCGGTCGGAATGCTTACCCACTTCTGAGCACGACTAACCCAAATGTGGACGTCTGGGCGAATTTCGCTCGTATCCCTGAGTGTCCATCCGGGAACAAGTTAAGGTTTTCTGGGTGGTTACCGGGGTTGCGCCGTTGCCTTGAGGCTGCTTCCGTCACGGCGTTCGCGTGACATTTGG
>JAYVCG010000552.1:0-5436 GCA_043750075.1 Acetobacteraceae bacterium
TTCCGGCAGCACCAGCGGCCCGCGCGTCCACGCCGTTCCAGCCGCCGCTGGGCTCATCAAAGCCGGAGCGGTCAGCCACGCCGCCGTCAGGACGGCCCGCCCCAGGGAACGCCAATCGTAACTCATGTCAGGCTTGCGCCACCGCCGCGGACCAGGGTGAGGCAGCGTCGCTGATACCCGTGACCTTTCCCTGGCCGTCGCGCAGGATCATGTTCGGGCAGGCGAAATTGATCGGCATGACGCCGTGTTCCACCAGTTCGGTGGGACCGTCCGCCGTCAGGGCGGCGATCACGTCCGGCGGCAGGCGGCGGTCGGCGGACACGCCCTCCGGCCCCGACACGTCGATGCGCGGCTGGTGCGCGGCCTGATCGGGGGTCATGCCGAAATCGGCCACGAAGCTCATGACCTGCGCCACCGCCGCCAGGATGCGCCGCCCGCCCGAGGCCCCCGCCGCGAGCCAGGGCCGGTCACCGTCCCTCAGGATGATGGGCGACATGTTGGTCAGTGGCCGCTTGCCGCCGCCGATGGAGTTGGGCTGATCCGGGCGCGGGTCGAACCACATCACGCCGTTGTTCATCAGCACGCCGGAGCCAGGCAGCACCACCCGGCTGCCCATTGAGGACAGTAGCGTGGTGGTCATCGACACCATCGTTCCCTCCGCGTCGCAGGCAGTCAGATGCGTCGTGCAGGTTTCGGCGGCCAGCGGATCGGCATCGCCCAGACCGGACAGGCGTTCCTCGTAAGCGGTCTTCATGGCACGGGCGAGGGCCACGAACCAGGCCGCGTCGGGTTTTTGCCCATACGGCGCCGCGGCCATCTGATCGAGCACCCGCATCATCGTCGGCGCCGCCGTCAGCCCGCTCGTCAGTTGCAGCGTGCGTCCACGCCAATGATATTCCGCCGCCGGCAGTACCCGCGCCGTGCAATCCCGCAAATCCTGAGCCGACAGCACGCCGCCCATGGCTTTCACGTCGGCGATGATGGAGGCGGCGATGTCACCTTCATAGAAGTCGCGGGCGCCCGCGCGGGCCAGATGCTCCAGCGTGTCCGGCAGGCGGCCCAGACGGAAATAGCCTGGCGTGCCCTGATAGGGGGCGATGGGGGGGAGGCCATCCGGCAGATAGATACGGGCGCTCTCGGCGTATTTCCGCAGCACCGCGGCCGAGGCGGCGACCTTGATCGTGGTGTACCAATCTTGTGGCAGGCCACGCTTCGCCAGGGCGATGGCGGGGGCCATGACCTCGGCCAGCGGCAGCTTGCCCCAGGTCTGGTGCATCTTCGTGTAGCCCGCCACCGAGGATGGGATGGCGAAGGACAGCGGCCCGTGGATGTTGGCGTCGCCCTCCACCTCCGGCCAGGCGAACAGGTCCTGCTTCATCCGGCCCGTGAGTTTGAACGCCGAGGGATTGAGGCCGCGCGGCGCCACCGGCCCGAAATCCACCATGTCGGCGCGCTTTTCCCCGGCGCGGTGGACGAGGGCGAAGCCGATGCCGCCCAGACCGGAGTTCCAGGGCTCCAGCGCCGCCAGGGAGAAGGCCGTGGCCACCGCCGCGTCGATGGCGTTGCCGCCGGCGTCGAGTACGGCGACCCCCGCCTCCGCCGCCGCCTTGACCTGGGAGACGACCATGCCCCGTGAACCGGAGGCTGACGGTTTGGTCAGCGTCCAATGTTGCGTGACATGCGGCGCGGGTACGTGGTCCATGAGGGCGGCTCCCGTGTTTTTGTGTTCAGCGGCTGTTCTTGAACACGGGATGGTCCGGCGTCAATCAAGTCAGATTTTAATGCCCAGTACCCGCGCCGCCGTGCCGCTCAGGATCGCGGTTTTCTCGGCATTGGAGAGGGTCTTGGTGGCGAAGATATGGTCCACGGGATGCAACTCCCACGGATAGGGATAGTCGCTGCCCAGCATGATCTGGCTCGATCCGACCTGTGCCGCGAGGTGGCGCAGCGCCTCGGGCGTGAAGATCAGGGAGTCGAAATACAACTGGTTGAGGTACTCGGTCGGCTTCTTCTTCAGTTTGATGTTGGGATCGCAGCCCGCCGGGGAAACGAAGCACGCATGGTCCGAACGCGGCGCGTACGACGGCAGGAAGCCGCCGCCATGCGCGGCGATGACCTTCAGTTTGGGGAACGCGTCCAGCGTGCCCTGGAAGATCAGGTGTTGCAGGGCGATGGTGGTGCCCAGTGGATTGCCCACCGTGTTGGCCAGCCAGCCATTGCCCTTCAGCGCGTCGGCGAGTTGCGGCACGCCCTGCGGATGGATGAACAAGGCGGCGCCCAGTTCCTCGGCCTTGGCCCAGACGGGGTGGAATTTCGGGTCGGAGAAGGGCACGCCGCCGACGGTATCGCCAATCGCCGCGCCACGGAGATTGAGTTTCTTCATCGCGTGTTCGAGTTCCTGGACCGCCTGCGCCGGGTCCTGCAACGTCAGCGAGGCGAAGGCGGCGAAACGATCCGGTTTGGACGCGCAGAGTTCGGCCAGCTTCTCATTCTGGAGTTTGACGACCTTGACGGCGAGATCGCGTTCCCTGGTGTACCAGAAAGGGTTGATCGACAGCACTTCCATGTCCACGGCCTGCGCGTCCATGGCTTTCAGGCGCTGTTCGATGACGATCTGGGCTTCATCGTTGCCCTTGACGGTGGGGTTGGTGCCGATGGTGGCGTCGCCGAGGATGGCGGCGGCGTCGCGGAAGACGCAGTGGGCGTGGACGTCGATGGTCTTCACGCGCTTGCCGTTCACCGTCACCGGCAGTTTCGCCGCGGCGCTGGCGGCTTTGGGCAGACCGCAGCCACAGAACATGATGCCGGCCGCGGCGGCGCCGCCGCCGCCGAGGAAGGTTCTTCTGGAAGTCATGGACGTTGCCCTTGTTTTGTTATCGTTATATCAGTATTGCCATTATATCAGTACAGTGTCGTGCGCAATCGTTCCGGATAGGCACGGTCGTATTCCGCGCCGCCCACCTGACCGCTGGTGATGCCCGCCAGGATGGTGCCGCTGCTTGGCAGGGATTTCCGGTCGATGTGTTTTTCCGGGTTCCACAGTTCGGAGCGGACCAGCGCCTTGGGACACTGGAAATACACCCGCTCGGCGCTGACCACGATCACGGTGCGCGGCAGCGTGCCGCGGAACGGGAAGCGTTCCAGCAGCGCGGGGTCCCTGGAAATCACCGCGCGCCCGTTGACCCGCAATGTCTCTCCCACGCCAGGGATCAGGAACAGCAGCGCCACGCGCGGATCGCGCAGGATGTTGCGCAGGCTGTCGGCGCGGTTGTTGCCGCGGCGGTCCGGGATCAGCAGCGTGCGCTCATCCGCGACATGCACGAACCCGGCCGGATCGCCGCGCGGGGAGGTATCGAGGCCCTCCGGCCCGGCGGTGGCGAGAACCATGAACGGCGAAGCCTCGATCATCGCGCGGTAATGGGGATGGATGTAGTCGATTTCCTTGGCGATCGCGCCGGGTGGAATCTCCCCATACAACGCGTTCAGCGTGTCTTCGTCGCGGATCAGGTGGTGTTCGGCCGAGAGCACGTCCATGGCAGCCTCCATCGCGGGTGCCGGATCATGCCGGAACCGCGATGGGGCACGCAAGCGGGCCTCGCTTCATCAGGCGGCCCGGCACGGCGAATTCCGGGGCCGTCCCTGGAGCCCATCAATCAAGGGTAAGTAATGGTTTCCAAAAACGAGCCTTTGGCGGAGATCCAGGAGGAGGCGCCTTCCAAGGGGCCATGGAGCGGGGCGCCTGGGCAAAGCCTTGACGGCTTTCCTCCAGGCGATTGCCCGCCGGTTGGGATTCTCCCACAACCTGCTATACGTGATCCACACGCTGGTCAGTTCTCTGTTTCACCAAGAACAACAATGGGAGAGACGCTTCATGCAACGACTACTGATGCTCATCGCCGCCGCCATGACGATCGCGGGCATGGCGGCCGCGCAGGAGCCGATCCGGCTTGGCGCGATGTATCCACTGACGGGGGGCGGCGCGATCTATGGCGTGCCGGCGATGGCCGGGCACCAGCTCGCGATCGAGGAAATCAACCGCCGCGGCGGCGTCATGGGCCGCAAGCTCGTGTCGGTCGAACGCGACGACAAGATGAACCCCTCCGCCGCCTCCGCGACGATGAAGGAGCTAATCACCAAGGACAAGGTCCACATGGTCATCGGCGGCCTGAGTTCCGCCGTCGGTCTGGGCATGTCCGAGGTCTCCCGGCAGGAAAAGGTGGTGTACCTGTCCACCATCCCCAAGACCATTCAGATGACCACCACGAAGCTGCACCCTTACGTCTTCCGCATCGCCTCGAACACGGAACTCGAGGGCGATACGATGGCCATGCTGGTGGGCCGGTTCAACCTGAAGAAACTGTGCCATCTGCAACTCGATTACGCGTATGGGCACGATCTTGAGGCGGGCATCCTGAAGGCCCTCCCCACCCGCGCGCCGGACGCCAAAATCGTTCTCACCCTGAAACCCAAACTGGGCGCCACCGATTTCAACGCGTTCATTCCGCAGGTGATGGCCGCCGGTTGCGACGGCGTGATCTCCGGACTGTGGGGGCCGCACTTCGTCTCCTGGGTGAAGCAGGCCTCGCCACTGGGCTTCTTCGACAAGATCAAATGGATCTCCGGCGGCGAGATCGCGGCGCATGAGATCGCCGGCGAACTCAAGGGCGAATATCCGGACAACGTGGTCTCCAATACCTACGAGCTTTGGTATCATTCCGTCGATGACTCGCACCGCGCCTTCCAGCAGGCCCTGGCCAAAAAGCTTGGCACCGCCGAGACCCCGCAATGGTCGTTGCTTGGCTATAACGGCGTGCTGTTCGCCGCCGCCGCGATCGAAAAAGCGCAGTCCCTCGACCCCGACAAGATCGCCGCCGCGCTGGAGGGGCTGAGTATCGGCACGCCGGTCGGACCGCTGACGATCGATCCGAAGACGCATCAGTCCAACACGGGGCAGTTCTGGGGACCGATGGTGAAGAAACCCGGCAAGGAATACCGGGTGATGGAACCCGTGGAATTCATCCAGCCCAAATCATGAGATGAATCCCCCCGCGCCGGTCTGGTCGATCCGCGCGCGGATCGACCAGACCGGCGCATGGGTGCCTCATGAAGGCGCGTCCTGAAAGCACTTCATGGGCACGCGCCCAGGCATGGCGCGGCTTCCTTCGCTTCCTCCTATAACGGCATGGTAATGATTTTTTCTGTGTTCCTGACGAATTTGTTCTATGGTCTGGCGCTGGCGATGAACATGTTCGTCATCGCCTCCGGCCTGAACCTGATCTTTGGCGTGCTGCGCGTGATCAATTTCGCGCACGGCATGTTCTACATGTTCGGCGCCTACATCACCTTCACCGTCACCAAAAGCTGGGGCGCGCCGTTCGCGGTGGGCGTGCTGGCGGCGGGCGCCGGGCTGGCGGTCATCGCCCTGGTGATCGAGCG
>JAYVCG010000553.1:0-2984 GCA_043750075.1 Acetobacteraceae bacterium
GATCGAGACGGAGCCGAGCGACCAGTACCACAGCCCGAGCGTCGCCATCAGCAGCACGAACAGGATGGACGAGCCTCCGAGGTAGCCGATGCCGAGGGAGCGGTCGAGGAAGTCGGCCAGCGTCGTCCCGGCCGTCGTGGTCGCGACGATCACGGCCCAGTACAGGAAGGGGTGGAACCGCCTGCTGGCGATCTGCACGGAAACGGCGGCGACGAGGACGGTGGCGAAGATCAGGGTGCCGGTCAGGTATCCCAGCTTCAGCGTCATGGTGACCGCGTCCCCCGCGGTCTCGCCCAGAGTGGTCGCGGCCACCTTGATGATCCAGAACGCGAGGGCGACCTCGGGTACCTTGCTCAAAGTTCGCTGCGTGATGCGATTCATGTGACCTGTTCCTTCACGAGATCGGGCAATTCATTTATGATTCGACATGTCTTGGAGGAAGGCGCGGGATCGCGGCCGGTTCCATGACAGGTTCATCCCCGCATGCGCGGGGAACACTCAGCAGTTCCGGCCCCGGGATGCGGCGGACACCGCGGTCATGCCGCCGCAGACGCCCGGCGCGCTGGATAAGAAGATCGGCGGGGGCAAGATCGGTCACCATCAGATCGAAATCGAGGTCCAGGCTTTGCTCCACCACCTGGGTCGCCACCAGCACACGGTTGCGCGCGCAACCCGCGCTGTCCCGGCCAAATAGGAGAGCATGACGATTTGTGGGGTTTCGGGCTGATGCGATAAATCTGTTGGCTCATCCTGCGTTCCGGGGTGATGGCCATGGGTTCATGCGACCAGGGTTGCGATGAGGGCACCAAGGAGGGTTTTACCCCGTTTTCGCGTGTTATGAACGAACTGGAAGAATCCGAGGTAGAGGGGCAGATTCTCCTGGGAGATGCCCCGATGCGGGCGGAGCCAGGATCGCGGCAGGGACCAGACGCCCTCCATGGTGTTGACATGGACCTCGTGATGACCATCGCCGTCCTCGTCGCGGGCGTATTCCCCCCGGCCATGACAGACGGTTTTGTGTTGGTAACCCCATTCCGGCAGGCGCGCGTATATGTCGTACTCATCGGTGTTGATGAGCGAACCCGGTGCGGCGAAGCGGGTGATGATGGGTTCGATGATCCGCTGCCGGACATTGGGCAACATCCGGATCACCACCTGACCGCCACGTTGGATCATGCCGGAGACCCTCGAAGGGCCGCACCCGGTAGCTACGCGCCAAGCCCACCCGAAAAAAACCGGCCGAACCGACGCCGTACTGTTGAGCTTAAATTCCGAACCCGGGTGTATCAAAGTTGTTGACACGTTCCGCGCGGCGGCGGCGGCAAGAAACACCTCGGGCGCGGAACTGTGAGAATACTCCTCCAGGAAATGATGCTCGTTGGCCCAGACGTAATCGAAACCAAGCTGGCCGGCGATCTCGACCTCCGCCAAGGCTTCGTGGATCGGCCGGTGCTCGGACCGGTCATCCCACGGGAGAGGAAGCTGGAGTTCGTAAAGCAGGCCGAACCGCATGAGAGTGTTCCTTTCCTGAGCATCAGGAAAAACCGCGGGAGGCTCCGGACCACGGGTCAACTCCCGCGCCCTGGCCCCGCCTCCATCAGCGCCCTGTCCAGCACATGCACCATCATGGCGACGCCCACCACCGGGATCAGCAGATTAAGCATGGGAACATAAGCCGCCGCCGCCATGACGCCACCCTGTGCCAGTATGGCGGGCCAGAGGGCGCGGTAGGCGGCCCGGACCTCGGACGGGGTCAGGCGGCGCAACGCCACCGCGCCGAACAGCCCCCGGCCAAAAGCCCAGGAGGCGATGGCCCAGCCGAGGATGAGGCCGATACCGGGGATGAAAACCGTCACCAGCAATGCGACCACGTTCAACCCGAGCAGGCGCAGGCCCACCCCCAGACCGTCCCGTAGTTGTGCCAGAACCGGCGCGGGCCTGGGCAAGGCCAGGGAGGGGTAGTACCGGCGCTCCACCGCGGCCGCGATGCGCTCGGAATAAAACGTGCCAATGACGGCGGCGAGCGGCAGGAACAGCCACAGCGCCAGCACGGCGGCGGCGACGGAGCCCAGGGCGTCGATCAGCCAGGCCAGGGGTCCGCCAAGGGCGAACAGGTGATGCACCGACCAGATCGCGCCGGCGATCAGCGCCGCGAAGCACAGGGCGGACAACAGCACGCTCCGCCAGACCACGCCGAAGAACACCGGGTCGGTCAGTTGGGACAGGGCGCGAGAGAGGGGCAAAAAGAACATGTCCCCTCAATGTAAGGCGCGCGAGGCTGTTGCCCAGGAGGGGATGGTGCTACCTCGGGGGGGAAGGGTGAGGGAGGGTCCGATGAAAATCGCCAAGGTCGAGGATCTGCATTGCGACGCCGGCTGGCGCACGTTTTCGTTCCTGAAGGTGACCACCGACGATGGGCTGGCGGGCTGGTCGGAATACACCGAGGCGGATGGCAGCCGCGGCCTGTCCGCCGTCATCCATGGCATGGCGGAGGGGTTGATCGGGCTCGACCCGCGGCCGGTCCAGGCCATTGCCTCGTTGCTGTACGTGCGTCAGGTGCAGGCGCCAAACGGGGTCAACCAGCGCGCCATCGCGGCGATCGAGAATGCTTTGCTTGATATCAAGGGCAAGGCGCTTGGCGTGCCGGTGTACGAATTGTTCGGCGGGCCGGTGCGGGAGCGGATTCCGGTCTATTGGTCGCATTGCGGCACCTACCGGGTGCGCAATCATGAACTGGTCGGCGTGCCGCCGCTGAAAAACTACGACGATGTCGCCGCTTTGGGGGCCGAGGTGAAGGCCAAGGGCTTCAAGGCGCTTAAAACGAATATCCTGCCTTATGAGAATGGCAAACTCGTCAGTTTCGGTCCAGGGTTCGGACGCACGCCGGGTTATCCCGAACTGAACGCGGATCGCAAGACATTGCAGGCGGTGCGTGACACACTGGGCGCGTTCCGGTCCGGCGCGGGGCCGGAGATGGGGCTGCA
>JAYVCG010000554.1:0-4002 GCA_043750075.1 Acetobacteraceae bacterium
GTGCGGCGCATCGACATAGGGTTCGAGCCCGAACAGCATGGCGGTGTCGAACACGCCGATCCCGCCCGGCAGGTTGGCCGCGAGCCCGGCGGTGTAGGAGGCCACATAAACGCCCAGGAAAATCAGCCAGGTGAGTTTTGGCGCGTCCGGCAGCAGCGCGTAGAAGATGGTGGCCGTCACCGCGACATCCACCGTCGCGAGCGTGACCTGGACGATCGCCATGCGCCAGTTCGGCAGATCGATCTCATGCCCCATCAGATGGAACGAGCCCAGTACCTTCGACAAGGTGATATAGGCCGCGACGATCAGCCACAGCAGCGCGCCCACGGCGTACAGCGCCGGGAGGGGCATGTGCTGGCCGAAGAACGGGATCGCGGCCGGCTCCAGGAACAGGATCGCCCCGCCCAGTACGAGCGCGCCAAGCGCGAAGGTCAGACTGCAGAAGGCGACGGTCTTGCCGATCTGGAGCGGCGTCAGCCCCCAGTGCGCGTAAAGCCGGTAGCGCACCGCGGCCCCCGACACCGCCGCGAACCCCAGGTTATGCGCCAGCGAATAGGCGCAGAACGAGGCAAAGGCGACCCGGCCATAGGACACCTTGTTGCCCGCGTAGATGGTGCCAAGGCGATCGTAAAAGGTCAGGATGAAGTAGGACAGAATGGTCCAGATGAAGGAGAACACCAGCGCCGCCGTCGGGATCGCCCGCAGCGCGTCGCCGATGTCCTTCATCTTGAGATGCCGGAACTCCTTCTGCACCACATAGATGGCGCCGATCAGCAGTAGCAACCCCAGGACCGCGGGCAGATGGCTCAGATACCGTCTCAGACCCTTGGGTCTGGGCGCGATGGCCTCGGACAGGATGGTCTCGGGCATGGCGGCGGGAAGGATGGGGGCGTCAGGTGGGACGGTTCCGGGCATGGCGGTTCCGGGCATGGCGGTTCCGGACATGGTGCCTTCAGACGGAGAGCGCGCGGGTACAATGGTCTCGGGTCTGGCCATCGGTCAGACCGTCACTGGCGCGGCGGCGGCTGGCGCGCGATCCAGGCTGTGCCGGATCAGCGCGACGGTCTCGGGCAGGCCGTACAGCGCGGTGAAGCCGCCAAAGCGCGGTCCCTCTGGCTGGCCCAGGAGAACCTGGTAGAGACAGCCGAACCAGGCGCGCAGTTCGGGGAAGGGATGACGCTTGCCCACCTCGAACACCATGCTCTGAATGGCCTCGGCGTCTGTGTCCGGGGGCAGTGCCGCGAGGGTGGCGGCGAGGTCTTCCAGCGCCGCGCGTTCGAACGGTTCGGGGTCGCGGAACTGTTTTTTAACCCGCACGAAGTCGTGGTAATAGGCGACCGCGTGCTCCACCAGGCGGGCGAGCAACGGTTCGGTGTCTGGCGTGGCATCCGGGTTGTAGCGGCGGATGAAGCCCCAGAGCACGGCGGGCGTTTCGGCGTTCGCCACGCTGGCGAGGTTCAGCAGCATGGCGAAGGAGATGGGGCTGCCGGCGTGATTGGGCAACCGGCCAAAATGCACATGCCAGGCCGGGTTGGCCAGGCGCTCCGGTTCCGTCTGCGCATGGGCCTTTCCGGCATTGGCGATGTATTCGTCCACGGCGCGGGGAATGACATCGAAATACAGCCTCTTGGCCCGTTGCGGCTGGTTGTACATGAACTGACCCAGCGATTCGGCGGGCGCGTAGCGGAGCCATTCGTCCACCGACAGACCGTTGCCCCTGGATTTGCTGATCTTTTGCCCGTCCTCATCGAGGAAAAGCTCATACGTGAACGTCTCCGGCGGCGGCGTGCCGAGGATGCGGCAGAGTTTGCCGGACAGGCGCACGCTGTCGATCAGGTCCTTGCCCGACATCTCATAATCCACTCCCAGCGCGTACCATCGCATGGCCCAGTCGGCTTTCCACTGGAGTTTGCAGTGGCCGCCTTTCACGGAGGTTTCGAAGGTCTCGCCGGTGTCCGGGTCGCACCAGGTCACGGTGGCGGCGGCGGGATCGATGTGCCGCATCGGCACCTGCATCACGATCCCGGTCTTCGGGTGAAGGGGCAGGATGGGGGAATACGACGCGCGCCGCTCCGGCCCCAGGGTGGGGAGAATGACCTCCAGCACCTTGTCGTGACATTCGAGCACGCGGACCAGCGCGGCGTCGAACCGCCCGGCGGCGTAGTACTCGGTGGAGGACGCGAACTCGTACTCGAACCCGAACGAGTCGAGGAACGCCCGCAGCCGCGCGTTGTTGTGCGCGCCGAAACTGTCATGCGTGCCGAAGGGATCGGGCACGCGGGTCAGCGGCTGGCCGAGATACCGTTCCAGCATGTCCTTGTTGGGCACGTTATCGGGCACCTTGCGCAACCCGTCCATGTCGTCGCTGAAGGCGAGCAGCTTCGATGGCTTGCCGGTCAGGACGGTATAGGCATGCCGCACCCAGGACGTGCGCGCGACCTCCCCGAACGTGCCGATATGCGGCAGGCCGGAGGGGCCGTACCCGGTCTCGAACAAGGCCTCACGGTCTGAGGCCGCGAGGCGGCGGGCGACCTTGGCGGCCTCCTCGAACGGCCATGCCTTGGGGAGGGGCGCGGTTTTGTCACTGACTGTATCTGACATGGCCTGAAGCTATGGAGCGAGGCCAGGAAGGTCAATGCGGCGCGCGCCAGACCCATGCTCCTCACCACCCCTCTGCCTTATCCCTTTGTTCACACCTGGGCTTTATCTTTGATGTCCACCGGATTGGCGTGGACCGCTGGCGCGGGGATGGATAGGATACCGGCATGGAAGCGGTTTCGTTCGACACACTGAAACTGGCGCGGCGGCTCGAAACCGCCGGACTGACCGCGAGCGCGTCCGCTGGTGTCTCGGAAGCGCTGGCCGATGTCCTGTCAACCACCGCGCTGGCGACAAAGGCGGATGTGGCGGCGTCGGAAAAGGCGGTGCGCGCCGATCTCGTGACATCGGAAAAGGCGGTGCGGGCAGAAATCACGGCGGTACGGGCCGATCTCGTGACATCGGAAAAGGCATTGCGGGCCGACCTCGTGGCGTCGGAAAAGGCGGTGCGGGCGGATCTCGTGGCGTCGGAAAAAGCGGTGCGGGCGGATCTCGCCGCACTGGAAACCACGCTGCGGGCTGACATGAAAGCGTCGGAGATGGCGTTACGGGCGTCCGATGCTGAAATCCGGAGCGATCTGAAGGCGCTGGAAGCCGCGATGCGTGCCGGGTTCGAACTGGTCCGCCGCGACATGGAAATTTTGCGGCGGGACATCACCGTCAAGGCGGGCGGGATGCTCGTGGCCGCGGTCGGCGTCATCCTCGCCGCCATCCGCTACATGCCGCCCAGACTGTAATTCCTCTCCCGGCGTATTTCGCCGCGCCGCCGCCACGGCGTATCCTCCGCCCAAACCAGGAGGAAACGCCATGCCCCGAATCCCGCTCGTCACCGAAGCGGCGATGAACGCCGAACAGCGCCAGGTGTTTGACGCCATGGTCAACGGCCCGCGCAAATCCGCGCCCGCCGGGCCGCTGGCCATCGCCATGCACCGGCCGGCACTGGCCCAGGCGATGTCCAGCCTGGGGCTGGTGCTGCGGTTTGGCTCCAGCTTCGAGCCCAGGGTGCGGGAGTTCACGATTCTGCTCACCGGGCGGTACTGGGATTGTCAGTTCGAATGGGCCTCCCACGAAGGCGAGGCGCGCGAGGCCGGTCTGTCCGATGCCTCGATCGAGATGCTGCGGGCCGGGGGATCGCGGTTCGACGCGGCGGACGAGCAGGCGATCCATGATTACGGGATCGAACTGCTGACGAAGCACTTCGCCTCCGACGCCACGTATCAGCGCGTGCTGGCGCTGTTCGGCGTCGCGGGCGTGGTCGAGCTGACCGCGTTGATCGGCTATTACGCCCTGATCGCGCTGACCCTGAACGCGGCGGAGTTCGAGGTTCCGGCGGGCATGACCCCTCCCCTGCCGCCGCGTGCCCCAGGAACGAACGCCGGAACCGCGCCATGATCCCGCCCTCGC
>JAYVCG010000555.1:0-4851 GCA_043750075.1 Acetobacteraceae bacterium
AAGTTTGAGTAAACAAATACGTGAGGCACGGGAAGTCAAGGGTTTCACCGTGGCGCAACTGGCGGACCGCATTGGTGTCTCGCAGGTTTCAGTTTACTATTGGGAAAGCGGCCGGGTGCGGCCGCGCGATGCCAATCTCACTTTGTTATGCAAAGCGCTCAAAATGCCCATTCGTGAAACGATGGCGCTGACGGGACGATAAATCAAAAAAATAAAATTCCGCCGCATGCGCGATCACCAGCGCGCGGCGGCGGCGTCATCCGATGCACGTGCCTCGACCCAGGAACTTTCGCCGTCCGGAAACTCCTCGCGTTTCCAAAACGGCGCCTTGGTCTTCAGCCAGTCGATCAGAAACGCGGTGGCTTCAAGCGCGGCCTGCCGGTGGGAAGCGGCCGCCAGCACCAGCACGATGTTTTCACCCGGTACCATCCGGCCCACCCGGTGGATTACCGTGCAGTCCAGCAGGCTCCAGCGCTGCTCCGCCTCCCGCGTGATGCGTTCCAGGGAACGCGCCGTCATCGCCGGATAATGCTCCAGCGTCAGGGACCGGATCGCCCGGTCAGCGGCGGGCGCGCCGTGCGGTTTGTCGTCGCGGACGATGCCGATGAAACATCCCAGGCCGCCAATGTCCACGCGGCCCTGGGTCATGCGGGCGATTTCGGCCCCGGCATTGAAATCTCCGGTCTGAACGCTGATCCTCGCCATGCCATCCTCCTGTGCCGCGCCGCCCGTGCTGCTCAACCGCCCGTGACGGGCGGAAAGAACGCGACCTCGTCACCCGGCTGTAACACGGTCGCGGGATCGGCGAACTCCTGATTGACGGCGCACCGCACGGTCTTCCGCTCCTTGAACGCGATGGCGTGGCGCTCGTCGAGACCCGCCAGATGCTCCACCAGTTCGGCCACGGTGGTCACGCCTGCTGGTGGAAAAAGGGTTTCCCCCGCCGTGCCGACCCGTTCGCGGAGCCAGGCGAAATACAGGATCGTCAACGGTTTCGTCATGACCAGGCTCTCTTTCATCGTCCCTCGCGCCATCACCGCGGCGTGGGAATGGTTTCGATCCGCCCGTCGGGGTGAATGACCGTGCTGGTGCCGTTGCCATTGGGGACGATGATCCGCCGGTCCTCCGGTGGCGTGGTGGAGGGACCGGAAGACCCAGGCGGCAGCACCGGATACAAGCCGCCTCTGGCGGGCTGGGTGGACGATCCCCCCGGCAAGGGCGCCAGCAGGGGGTTGTTCACCCCCGCTCCTGGCACGCTTCCTCTTGGAATCCGCCCCCCTGGCACGCCCCCCACGGGAGTGCCCGACATTCCTCCGAGAGGTGCTGTCTGGCGTTGCAGATCCTGGAGACTGCGCGGCGGTGGCAAGGGACCGGGCCAGATGTCCCCAGGCTCCGTGACCAGCGGGGTGACGGCGACGCCCTCGCCTCTGACACGGCTCATGTTCACGCTGCTCGTGACCGGTATGTTCGGATTGTAGCCTGCGGTGAACGGCGGATTCCACCATGTGGTGTACTCGCAGCCGCCGGTCATCAGTGTCAGGCTCAACAGGGCGATACGCCGCATCAGAACAGGCTCCACAAAACACGCGCGAGGGAAGACGGCGAGGGACGAGAGGGCGGGAAGAAGACGAGCGTGGACGCGACTGTGCCCCCGGATCGCCGCTTTCTCAAGAACATGATCAGACACTGGTAACGACACGGGTTCGAATCCAGGTGGCGATGGAAGTTGGATCATTCAATGGTAACAGAACCCTTGCACCTATATCAGGGGTAGAATCGCTGGCAACCGCCACTACCTCCGGTTCTCTCGGCCACAAGGGCTCTTTCCCCAGTACCGGGCGGTACACTTCGAGTTTGGGGTAGGGGTGGCTTTTGAACCCCTCCACCAGAACAAGGTCAACCGGATCGAGTCGCGTCAACAAGGCGGGCAGATCCGGCTCCGCTCCCTCAGCCTCGTGCAGCAAGGCCCAGCGTTTGGAGGAGGAGACGAGAACCTCATGGGCGCCGGCGAGGCGGTGGCGATGGCTGTCCTTGCCGGGATGGTCCATGTCGAAGCCGTGATGCGCGTGCTTGATGGTCGAGATCGACAAGCCGGCCGCGCGCAACAGCGGCAGCACCGCGACCAGCAGCGTCGTCTTGCCACTGCCGGACCAGCCGACGATGCCGAGCACTTTCAAATCTCCCTCTTCCCGGACTGGCCCATCTTCCCGGACCGGTCCATCTTTCCGAATCGGGCAGACCAGGCACGGAGTGGGTGGAACCGGGCTTTCAACCCGGCTGGCGCGGCGCCGGGCCACGCTCCCGCGGCGCCGAAGCGTGCCGGAACCCGGCCAGCAAATAATCCCACCCGGTCACCAGGGTCAGCACGGCGGCGGCCCACAGCATCACTTCTCCGATCGTCGAGACCGGCAAGAATGTGAGGTGCAAGACCCTCGCCGAGGTATCGCCCGCGATCAGCGTGCCAAGCGCGCCCATTTGAAACCCGGTCTTCCATTTCGCGAGACTGGTGACCGGCAGGCCGATGCGGATGCCGGCGAGATATTCGCGCAGACCGCTGACCAGGATTTCCCGCAGCATGATCACGATGGCGGGATACAGCCCATAGGGGGACAAACGCTCCATCCCCACCAGCATCATCAACGCGGCGCCCACCAGCAATTTGTCGGCGATCGGGTCCAGCATGCGCCCGAGATCGGATTGCTGGCGGCGCGACCGCGCCAGTTTGCCGTCGAAATAATCCGTGATGGCGGCGGCGGCGAACACGACGCAGGCGATGAAATCCGTCACCGGATGGCGCGTCGCGATCAGCACCACCAGCAGCGGAATGGCGGCGATCCGCGAAAGGGTCAGAAGATTGGGTAAATCGGTCAGCATGTGGCGCGGAATTTAACGCATTTTCCATCCGCCGGAAATGCGGCGAATCCAATGCGGCGCGCGATGCGGCCAAAGAATGCGCCGCCAGGGGATGTTCTATTGGCCAGCGGCGTTCAACCATGGGTCGGCAGCCCATAATGTCGCCAGTTCCTCCCGCTCCAGCGTGACCTGCGCGGTCCAGGAAGGGCCATCGCTCCAGGCGGCGAGCAGGCCCTGGGTTTCCGCCTGCTCACGGAACGCCGGATCGTCGGCGACCGCCTGCTGCGCCTTGATCAACGGCGCCATCATTTCCGCGGGCGTGCCGGTGGGAACCGCGAGGCCGCGCCTGATCCAGGCTGACAAGGGCACCCCGGCTTCGCTCAGCACGGGCAGATCGGGCAGGATGCCGGACCGTTTGCGCGCGGCGATGCCAAGGCCCACCAGTTTTTCTTCCCTGAGCGCGGTGATCACGTCGGACAGGCCAAGCACGGCGGCGGCGACGTTGCCGCCCAGAAGCGCCTGACGCGCGGCGGCGGCGGAGGGGAAGGCGATGATGTTCAGCCGCGTTTGCGTCATCAGTTGCAGCCGCAGCGCGGCCAGATGCGCCGGACTGCCAGGAGGGGGAGTGCCCAGGGGCATGGTGCCGGAATCCTGACTGGCGCGTTGCAGGATGTCGCGGACCGAATCCAGCGGATCGGCGGCGGAGGCGACGAAGGCGATCGGCTCCCGCTCCACCGCGCCAAGCAGCGTCAGGCGTGACAGCAGGGCCGGATCGCCCCGATCGACGGTGCGGGCCGGCAAGGCGGGGGTCATGACCCAGCCGATCGTGGCGCCGGTGGCAGGCGCGTCGGCCAGCGCGTTCAACGCGGTCAGTCCGCCATCGCCGGGCACGTTCCTGACCTGGATTTCGACGTTTCCCAGGGGGTTTCCCAGGGGGCCTCCCAGGTGGCGGCCCATGAACGAGGCGAAAGAGCGGGCAATCGCGTCGCCGCTGGAGCCAGCGGACGCGCCCGTGATCATCGTGAGGAAACGGCGGGCGTGCGTCTCACTCTGGGCCAGGAAAGGAACGCCCAGGATCGTAGCGCCCAAAGTTGTGGTGCCAAGGCTGGCCAGGAAGGAGCGCCGTCCGGTCAAACCTGGGGCGCTGAGTTGGAGTCCGGTGTTTCCACCGCCACCGTGTCGCGCCGCAGACGGTTCTCACCGAGGAACAGCAGGATTGGCGCCGCGATGAAGATGGACGAGGACGTGCCGACCACGATCCCGAACAGGTTCATCCAGGCGAAGCCCGAGATCGAGGCGCCGCCGAACAGCGCCAGCGGCAGGCTGGCGAGGAACACTGTCATTGATGTCCCCAGGGTGCGGTTCAGCGTCTCATTGATCGACAGGTCGATCAGGTCGCGCAGGGGCATGGTCTTGTATTTACGCAGGTTTTCCCGCATCCGGTCGTACACCACCACCTTGTCGTTGGTGGAATAGCCCAGGATGGTGAGCAAGGCCGCGACCATCACGAGATCGAACTCGATGCGGGTCAGGACCAGGAAACCGATCGCCTTGGTCAGATCGAGGATCAGCGTCACCACCGCGCCGACGGCGAACTGCCACTCGAAGCGGAACCAGATATAGGCGAGGATCATCAGCAGGCTGACGCCAAGCGCCAGCAATCCGTTGCGGAACAACTCCTTGGAGACACTGGCGCCGACCGCGTCGGTGCGGACGATCCTCGATCCGGGGATGGATTTTTCCAGCGCCGCGCGGACGCGGGTGACGGCCTGCTGGGTTCCCGCCTCGGTCGGCTGGGTGGGCAGGCGGATCAGCACGGTGGAATCGTCGCCGAAGCGTTGCACGCCGTGGTCGGGGACGTGTTCCTCGGCCAGCGTCGCGCGGATTTTCTGGAAATCCGCCGGTCCCTCGGTCCGCACTTCCATGACGATGCCGCCGGAGAAGTCGATGCCCAGATGCAGGCCGGGCCAGAAGAACAACCCCACCGAGGCGGTGGAC
>JAYVCG010000556.1:0-5495 GCA_043750075.1 Acetobacteraceae bacterium
TGCCCTGGGCATGCTCCGCATGACGGCTCGCCTTTGGAAACATTCCATTGCAGTCTTAATGGATGGGGTCCAGGGACCCGGTACGTCATGCGAAGCGCCAGCACGACGCGGGGCGCGGGGCGAAGCCCAGGCCTTTCTCACGGCGGGCGATTACCCTGAAGTCAGGCCACGCAGGCACGGCGGAAGCGAAAAAAATTCAGAAAAATGCGTCAGGGGAAACCAGATGGCAGCGTGTTCGCGGGAATAATCAGCACACCCACAAGCCCCGGACCCTGACCAGGGATGGAAAGGACAAGGCAATGACAAGGCGGATCGACGGACCACGGCCGCATGGGCCGGGCACGGCGAACCTCTTTCGAGAGACCTGACCCGCGATGAAAATCACCCCAACCCAGGCACAACGGGCGAAAACGATCAGTGAGGCCGGCGCGGACGGTTTCGTGGCGCTGGTCCGCTGGATCAGCCTCGATCCGGCCACGGCGTTTCGCGGCGCCAATTTGCGCGGGATCAACTTCCGCTCGGACGATCTGCGCGGCTTTGATTTCAGCGGCGCCGATCTCACCGGGGCCAACCTGGCGGAAGCGTCGGGCCTGAGCCTGGCGATGCTGCACGATGTCACATACGACGAAACCACACGCTGGCCGCCGGACATTCACGCGGCGTCGCGCGGCGGCACGGCTGAGGAAGACGGGACCGGGGAAGACGGGACCGAAGAAGCGGAGGAGGATCACACCCAGGAGATCCGCCATCTGCTGCTCACGCATCGTCCCATTCCGCCCGCATGGGCCGCGGGCGCGCGGGTGCTCGATTTGTCCGGGGAAGCGATTGAAAACCTGACGCCGCTGGCGGACTTCGTGAACCTGGAAACGCTGGAGCTTCAGGGCACCCATGCGCGCGACCTCACCCCCCTCGCGGGGTTGACGAAGCTTCGCTCCCTCGGCCTCGCCAACACGAAAATCCGTGATCTTGGGGTGATCGCGCATTTCACCCATCTGGAATCGCTCGATCTGCAAGAGACGGAAATCTGGGATCTGACCCCGCTGACGCATCTGCGCCACCTCAGCGATCTGGGGCTGGAGCGGACCAAGGTGCGCGGGCTGGCGGCGCTGAGCGACATCACCAGCCTGACCTCGATCAATGCGCAGAACACACGGATCGCGCGGCTGGAACCGCTCGCGGGCCTGACGCGGTTGCAGTATCTCGATCTGCACGGCACCGGGGTCAGCGACCTGACGCCGCTCGCTGGTCTGACACAGCTCGAATACCTTTACGTCCAGGGCACCGGCGTCACGGATGTGTCGGCGCTCGGAACCCTCAGCGGATTGCGCCATCTCGATCTGGGCGGCACTCCGGTCAGCGACGTGACACCGCTGGCGGGTTTGACCGGACTGCTTTCGCTCGATCTGAGTGATACGCCCGTCACCAGCCTCGCGGCGCTGCGCGGCCTGACCCGGCTGAACTTCCTGGGCCTGGAACGCGTGCCGGCCGAGAACCTGACGCCGCTCGCCAGCATGACCGAACTGCGCACGCTGGAACTGGGCGGATCGGCCGCCGCTGATCTGACGCCGCTGGCGTCCCTGACGGCGCTGGAAGCGTTGCACCTGGCCGGGACGCGGGTGCATGACCTCACGCCCTTGCACGGACTGACCCGTCTGGCCTCGCTCGATCTCCGGCTGACCCAGACCACCGATCCGCAGCCGCTGGCCGGTCTCATGGGGTTGCGTTCGCTGTCGCTGGAGGGGACACGGGTGGCGAACGTCACCGCTTTGCGAGGCCTGACGGCGCTGGAATCGCTCAGCCTGCGAGACACCCAGGTATGGGATCTGACCGCGCTGCGGGATTGCACCCGTCTGCACTACCTCGATCTGCACGGCACACGCGCCTCGGACCTTGGCCCGCTCGCCGCCATGATCCAGATGCGCCACCTGTTTGTGGGGGAGATGCCGGTCACGCGGATCGGGCCGCTGGAAAACCTGACCGCGCTGGAGGAACTCGATCTCTCGGGGACGCGGGTGTTCGATCTGTCGCCTTTACAGGGCATGACATCGCTCCGGCGCCTGACCCTGGACGGGGCGGCGGTGGAAACCCTGACCCCGCTCGCGCACCTGACACTGCTGACCACGCTCACCCTCAAGGCCACGCCTGTCTGGGATCTGGAAGCGCTCTCTGGGCTGATCCACCTGCGCGAACTCGATCTGAACGGCACGCATGTGTATGATCTCCGGCCGCTGGAGGGTCTGGTGAACCTGCATGTCCTGAACCTCGGCGCCACCCAGGTGCGAAGCGCGGAGCCGTTGCGGAGCCTTACCGCGCTGGAGGAACTCGATCTGTCCCACACCAGGGTCCATGATGTGACACCCCTCTCTGGGCTGACGGCCTTGCGCGTGCTCAGCCTGGAGCGCACCGATCTGGCAGACCTGGAGCCGTTGCGGGGGTTGCACGCCCTGGAATCGCTCGATCTGCAAGGCACGCTGGTGATGGATCTGCATCCGGTCCGGGGGCTGACCCGGCTGCGGCTGTTGCGGCTGCAACGCACGGGGGTCAGCGATGTCTCGGCGCTTTCGGCCGTGCGCGGTCTGATGATCGAGTGGTGAGCATGGGCGAATGGCGGGCATGGGCGAATGGCGGGCATGGGCAAATGGCGGGCATGGGCAAATGGTGAGCATGGGCAAATGGTGAGCGTGAAAGGAGCCGCGTTCCTGGTGGGGTTCGCGGCGGAAGCCCGCATCGCCCATGCCTCCGGCTGGCTGGTGGGCATGGGTGGCGGCACCACGGCGGGGGCGGCGCGCGCGGCGCAACGCCTGATCGACGCGGGCGCCTCAGCCCTGGTGAGTTTCGGGCTGGCCGGGGGACTTGACCCCGCGCTGCCGGCCGGGACGGTGATCGTGGCCGCCGCCGTGCTGGCCGATGGCCGGTCCTGGCCCACCGATCCGGCGTTGAACGCGCGTCTGGGGGGGAGCACGGGGCATGTGTGTCTGAGCCTGGATCACATCGCCGCCTCGACCGAGGAAAAACGCCGGTTGGGGCGTGTGACCGGCGCTGCCGTGGCCGACATGGAAAGCGGCGCCGCCGCCGCGGTGGCGGCCAAAGCGGGGGTGCCGTTCGCCGTGTTGCGGGCGATCTGCGATCCGGCGGACCGGCCTTTGCCGTCCGCGGCGCTGGTGGCGCTCAATGC
This sequence comes from Acetobacteraceae bacterium, assembly GCA_043750075.1. Taxonomy (GTDB): domain Bacteria; phylum Pseudomonadota; class Alphaproteobacteria; order Acetobacterales; family Acetobacteraceae; genus Rhodopila. The sequence goes on from JAYVCG010000556.1 coordinate 3,176, forward strand.
CAATGGCCGCATTGGGTTCACCCGGCTGGCGGGCTCGCTTCTGCGCGATCCAGGCCAGATGGGCGCGCTGTTGCGTCTGGCGCGGGACGCGGCGGCGGCGCGGCAGGCGCTGCGGGCGCGTGTGGCCGGAATGCATCCGCCGCCCCGCCACTGAAGGAATGAAACCCGCCGTCTCCCCAAAAAGAACAAAAAGATGGTTTCCAAAGGCGAGCCGTCATGCGGAGCATGCCCAGGGCAGGGCGGCGGAGGTCCAGGAGGCAGAGCCTCCCAAGGGGCCATGGGGCGGGGGCCGGGGCAGCGGCCCCGCGTTCTTCCTTCTCCCCCTCCCCGGCCGCCCTGGAGCACCACCAGACCATGACACTGAACAAGGTGACGCCCCTCATGACCACAGCCGCTGGCGGTGGAGATTCAGAGTTGTGGCGCCCGCCGTCCGGTTCTGCTTAGGGTATGCGCGCATGATTGATTTCGTTCCCGCTCCCGCGACCTTGCCGCCTGGCCGGCGCGTCTACGCCATTGGCGACATCCATGGATGCCTGGACCGCCTCGCGACGATCCATGAGCAAATCGCCGAGGATCTGGCCATCCGGCCGGTCGAGGAATCCGTGCTGGTGCATCTGGGCGATTACGTCGATCGCGGGATCGACAGCGCGCAGGTGGTGGACTGGCTGAGCGCCGGGGCGCCGGTGCCGGTCACGCGCATCGTCAACCTGATGGGCAACCATGAGGACATGATGCTGGCTGCCCTGCCCGGCGCCAGCAAGGAAGCCGCCAGCACCTGGCTGGCGAATGGCGGCGCGGAATCGCTGTTGAGCTGGCAGATTTCCCGCAAGACCCCCGCCGCCGAATGGGCCAGCCGGGTGCCCGCCGAGCATCAGGCCTTCCTGCGCGAACTGGAGATCAGTTTCCGGTTCGGCGATTATTTGTTCGTTCATGCCGGGGTTCAGCCGGGCGTGCCTCTGGACAAACAGGAAAAGCAGGACATGTTGTGGATCCGGGAGCCGTTCCTGTCCTCGAAGCTCGCGCATGGCGCGGTGGTCGTGCATGGGCATACGCCCAGACATGAGCCCGTGGTGCGGCCCAATCGTGTCGGGATCGACACCGGGGCGGTGATGGGGGGTGTGCTGACCTGCGTGGTGCTGGAAGAAAACCGGCTCGGTTTCATCCGTGGTTAACATGTCGCCGTCATGATCTTCGTGCTGTCATGATCTTCGCGGCGTCATGGTCTTTGTCTTAAGCAAAACGTCTTTTCCATGAACAAGGCTCGAACGGGAACACCGCACCAGCCATGAACCAGATTTCCTCCTCCGGGCCGCTCTCGCCAGACCGTTCCTTTCCTGATCCCGCCGGTCCCGATCTCACGCCGTCCGTTCTGGCGGCGGCGATCGGCCGGCTCGCGCACACCAATGTCCTGGTCGTGGGCGATGTCATGCTCGACCGGTATGTGCATGGCGACGTGAACCGCGTCAGCATGGAAGCGCCGGTGCCGATCCTGGCCATCGACCGGGAGGTGGTGCTGCCTGGCGGCGCGGGCAACGTGCTGCGCAACCTGACCGCGCTTGGCTCAGCCGTGGCGTTCATCACCGTGGTCGGCGACGATGAGGCAGGGTCGGAACTGACCGCGCTGGTGGGCGGTCAGGCCAATGTCGAGCCCTGGCTGCTGGTGCAAGGCAGCCGCACCACGACGCAAAAATCCCGCTTCTTCGCCAAAGGCCATCAGATTTTCCGCGCTGACCGGGAGCAGACGGACCCGATCCACCCAAGGCTGGCCGAGCGCATGATCCGCATCGCGATCGACGCCATGGCGGCGACCTCGGTGACCGTGCTGTCCGATTACGGCAAGGGCGTACTGGGCGGCGACACGCCCATGCGGCTGATGGCGGCGGCGCGCGAGGCCGGACGGACGGTGATCGTCGATCCGCGCGGCGTGGATTTCTCCCGTTACGCGGGTGCCGGCATCGTGATGCCGAACCGCCCCGAACTCGCCGCCGCGACCGGCATGAGCGTGGACACCGAGGCCGGGATCGTGGCCGCCGCGACCGTGCTGCGCGAGCGCTTCGCATTCGGCGCCATCGTGGTGACGCGCGGCAATGACGGCATGACGCTGGTGGACGAGGCGGGCGCCAGGCATTTTCCGGCTGAGGCGGGGGAGATTTACGATACCTCCGGCTGTGGCGACACGGCGCTGGCCGCGCTGGCCGCCGGAGTCGCGGCGGGCCTGACGCTGCCGGTCGCGGTGCGGCTGGCGAACATCGCGGCGGGGATCGTCGTGGGCAAGGCGGGCTCCGCCGTCACGCACGCGGCGGAGTTGCTGACCGCCATT
>JAYVCG010000557.1:0-2681 GCA_043750075.1 Acetobacteraceae bacterium
TGTTTCCTTCTTGTCTGCGTTATCGTGTTCCTGCTCGCCACTCAGGGCGGCAACCGCTTGTAGTGCCCGTCCCAGGGTTTCAGAGCTTGTTTGACTGTACTTTACTGACCATGGCACCAAAAGACAAAGAATAACACGGATTACACGGAGTTCTTCTGGTCAGGAAAATGCGGTCAAATGGCCTCTGAGCCTCTGAGCCTCTGAGCCTCTGGGAACTCCCAGGGGGAATCCTTACTGAGCGTATCAAGACCTCCGGCCCAACCGGGAAAACGCGGCGAGACAGGCTCCCGCGCCTCTCCCGTCCATGGCGAAACGCTTTCCCGCACCACGCCAGGGGGGAGACGCTTCCGGGGCTGTCCCGTGCTATCGTCATCCCACCGGCGCGACCGACGCCGGAGAGGAAACCACCGGAGTTCCCATGCACCGCCGCCCCTTCCTGACCGGAGCCGCCGCGCTGGCGTCCCGCCCCGCGCTCGCCCAGATCGCGGTTGGCGGCGCCAGCAAGACGTTGATTTTTGTTCCCACCACCAACCCGCCCAGTTATGACCCGGTGTACACGCCGGCGCAGGCGACGCGCACCCTGGGCCTGATGGTGTTCGAGACGCTGTACACCCGCGACATGGCGCTGAACCCGCATCCGCACATGCTGGACGGGCATCTGGTCGAGGACGGCGGCAAACGCTGGACCATGACGCTGCGCACTGGGCAGTTCTTCCACGATGGCACGCCGGTGCTGGCGCGCGATTGCGTGGCCTCGGTGCGGCGGTGGATGGCGCGCGATCCGGTGGGCGGGTTCATCCGCGACCGGCTGGACGCGCTGGAGGCCGCTGATGACCGCACGCTCGTCTGGCGGCTGAAAAAACCGTTCCCCTTCCTGCCCAACGCGCTGGCCAAGACCCAGCCCACCTGCGCCATGATGCCGGAACGCCTGACCGCCGATCCGTTCAAACAGGCGCCGGAATGCATCGGCAGCGGTCCGTTCCGCTGGATTGGCAACGAGTTCGTCAGCGGCAGCCGCGCCGTCTTCGCGAAGAACGATCGTTACGTGCCGCGCCCGGAGAAGGCCGAGTACGGCTGGGGCGGCTATCACGTCAAGGTGGACCGGGTGGAATGGCGCGTCATCCCCGATCCCGCCACGGCGGCGGGCGCGCTCGCCACCGGCGAGGTCGATTGGGTGGAAATGCCGCTGCCCGACCTGCTGCCGATGCTGCGCAAGACGCCGGGTGTGACGGTGGGACGGCTCGACACGCATGGGGTGATGCCGGTGCTGCGGCCCAATTTCATCGTCGGACCGACCGCCAATCCGGTGGTGCGCCGCGCCATGCTCGCGGCATTGAACCAGACCGACGCGATGATCGCCGTGATGGGTGAGGACCGCGAAGGCTGGCGCGCGCCGGTTGGCTTCTTCGCCCCCGGCACCGAAAGCGCCAGCGAGGCGGGGATGGAGGCGATGCGGAACCGCCCCTCCGCCGAGGCGATCAAACGGATGCTGAAGGAAGGCGGCTACAACGGCGAGAAGATCGTCATCATGCATCCCACCGATCCCGCCGCCTATGACGCCGTCTGCCAGGTGGCCGAGGGCGATTTCCGCCGTGTGGGCCTGAACATCGAGGTGCAGACCACCGACTGGGGCACCGTCACGCAACGCCGCTCCAGCAAGGAGCCGCTGGACAAGGGTGGCTGGTCTTTGTTCCCCTCCGGTTTCCCCCCGGTCGATTACGCCAACCCCGTGCTGGCGGGCGGGTTGCGCACCAACGGCAAGGACGCCTGGGTTGGCTGGCCGGAGAACGCGAAGATCGAGGCGCTGCGCGATGCCTGGATCGACAGCACCGATCCCACGGAACAAAAGCGGCTGTCGGAGGACATCCAGCGCGAATGTTTCGCGTATGTGCCCTATATTCCGTTCGGCCAGTACCTCCCGGCGGGCGCCTGGCGGAGCACCGTCACCGGCCAGTTGCGCGGCCCGGCGCCGGTGTTCTGGAACGTGGAGAAGGGGTAGAAGGGGATGGAGCGCCTGACGGGCGTTCGAGACAGCGCATGCCAGCCGTGGCCACGGCTGGCATGCGCTGTTTCCAGGACAATCGGACGTGGAGACGGGATATGCCACAAGATTTGACCCACACCGCCGCGCGTGATGATGATGCCTCGAAGGACGAGTTCGACCTGGCCTTGCAAGAGGGGGTCGAGGACGACACGCTTCTTGAGAATCCGGGCGTCCGGAAATTCACGATCAACAGTTATGGCGCCGATTACACGGTGGATTCCCTGGTAAAGAGAATGCGCACCGGCGCGTTTAAGATTCCCGAGTTTCAACGGCGTTTCGTGTGGACCGTCAAACATTCCTCAAAGTTCATTGAATCCCTTCTCATGGGCCTCCCGGTGCCAGGTATATTTTTGTACAAAGAAGCGGGCACCAATGAGCATCTGGTCATTGACGGTCAACAGCGCCTTCGTACACTGCGGGCTTTTTACGACGGGATATTTGGCGACAAGAAAGATGACAAGAAATTCCGTTTGATTGGCGTTCGTGAACCCTGGCTTGGCCGCTCCTACGAGGAACTGGAACCGGCTGATATCCTGAAGCTTGATGATTCGATCGTCCACGCGACCATTTTTCAGCAAGACCAGCCGCAGGATGTGCTCGACAGCATTTATTTTGTTTTTGAGCGTATCAACAGTGG
>JAYVCG010000558.1:0-8064 GCA_043750075.1 Acetobacteraceae bacterium
GCCGGACAGACCTGCGTGTGCGCCAACCGGCTGCTGGTGCAGGACGGGGTCTACGACGCCTTCGCCCAGAAGCTGAAGACGGCGGTGGAGGCGCTGAAGGTCGGCAACGGCATGGAGAACGGCGTCAGCCAGGGGCCGCTGATCAACGCCGACGCCGTCGCCAAGGTCGAGGAACACATCGCCGACGCCCTGCGGCACGGCGCCTCGATCGTCACGGGCGGCAAACGGCACCCGCTTGGCGGCAATTTCTTCCAGCCAACGATCCTGGCGGATGTCCCCGCCGGCGCGCTGATTTTCCGCGAGGAAACTTTCGGCCCGGTGGCGCCCTTGTTCCGCTTCAAAACCGAGGAGGAGGCGATCCGCATGGCCAACGACACCGATTTCGGGTTGGCTTCTTATTTCTACGCCCGCGACATGGGCCGGATCTTCCGTGTCGCCGAGGCGCTGGAATACGGCATCGTCGGCATCAACGAAGGTATCATCTCCACCGCCGAGGCCCCGTTCGGCGGCGTCAAACAATCCGGTCTCGGCCGCGAAGGATCGAAATACGGCATCGAGGATTATCTGGAGGTGAAGTATCTGGCTCTGGGCGGTATCGGCACCTGATCGGGATGGGGACGGTTCGCGGGCGCCGCGAGCCGTCCCCCCGCATGTGATTGATGGAAGAAGCTGGCTGAGCCAGGCCAGAGCATGACGTGGAGAACACAGCGTCTCATTACTCACCAGCCGGTATTTCAGGCTACACACCCTCTTGGATATACCCTGTTATAATCTACATATTCAAGGTTAAATTTGCAGCCTGAAATACCGGCTGGTGAGTAATGGAAATATTAACCTAAACACTTTCCCGTGGATCATCGCCTGTTTTTTCACGGAGTTCGCTGGCGAACTCCGTGAAAAAACGGACCTGTCAGCGGGCACTGGCCTGGCGGCGAGACCCTCACCCCGCGAACAGCATCTCCGGCGGGCGGCCGCGTTCATGGTGACAGTCCCAGAACAGCCAGGCGTGATGATGCTGTCCGTGATTGGTCAGCGGCCCCATGTCGAACCAGCGGATGCGCCGCCGCAGCACCACGATCTTCGCCAGCGGGCCGGAGGAAATCAGCGTCGCCGCCTTGCGTCCCGCCAGCCACTGGAAGCGCACCAGCAGCGCCAGTTGCCCGTCCGCCTGCTCGGTCAGCCGGATCGCGTGCCGGGTGAACCGCAGCAATGCCCCTGGCGCGTGAACGCCTTTCTCCGAGCCGCCGCCATCGCCATAGGGCGGGTTGGTGACCATGCTCCGGCATTCCTCGGGAAAGGTCTGGCTCGCGAGGAAATCGACGCCCGCCCGCCCGAACCCGCGATCCACGAGGTCGCTGGCCACGACACGATGCGTCCGCGCCGCCATCACCCGCGCCATGGCGCCATCGCCGCAGCAGGGCTCCCAGACCGGACCGCGCAGGGTCACGCAGTCGAGCAGCGCCTCCGTCACCCAGGCGGGCGTGGGGTAGAAGTCGTTTTGCTGGCGGCCGTAGCCTGAGATGTGGATTGGACGCGGCTCACGGGGCGGGGCGATCGGATCGGGGATTTCCAACAGCATGACGCGACTCCTCTCAGGCCCAAGGGGAGCGGGTTTCGCCTGAGAGGGAAGGCTTGCCGGGGTTGGGGCGATTCGGGCAAGGCCCGGCGTCGCGGGGAAGGGGGGTGCGCGGTTGTTTCGCCGCGCGCCGCTTATGTGAAGGCGCACGGCGTCAACCGGTCGCCGCCACCTCCAGCACATGATCGGCGATGGCCAGCGAGGCGGTGAGGCCCGGACTTTCGATGCCGAACAGGTTTATCAGGCCGGGGACACCGTGGGTTTGCGGCCCCTGCACCACGAAATCCTGTCCTGGTGCTCCCCTGGGCACGGTCTTGGGGCGGATGCCGGCGTAGCCGGGTTGCAGCGCGCCGTCTTTCAGACCGGGCCAGTAACGTCTCACCGCGTCGTAGAAACTGTCGGAACGTCTTGGATCGACCGTGTAGTCGATGTGGTCGATCCATTCCACATCCGGTCCGAACCGCGCCTGGCCGCCAAGGTCGATGGTCAGATGCACGCCAAGCCCGCCCGGCACCGGCACCGGATAGATCAGCCGCGAGAACGGCGAGCGGCCGCCCAGGGTGAAGTAATTGCCCTTGGCGTACCAGGCGCCGGGGATGCGATCGGGGGGCATGCCCGCGATCGTGCGCGCGAAGCCGGGCGCGTGCAGGCCCGTCGAATTCACCAGCAACCGGCAGCGCAGGGTCATCGGGTCGGCGCCGCCGACATCGATCTCGATCCGCCGGTCCACGGCGCGTCCGCCCAGTACCGGGCTGAAGAACACCGGCACGGCTCCGGCGTTCTCGGCATCGCCTTGCAGGGCCAGCATGAAGGCGTGGCTGTCGATGATCCCGGTCATCGGCGACAGCAGGGCGCTGGTGCAGCGCAGCGCGGGCTCCATCGCCATGGCCTCGTCACGGGTGAGGACGCGCATCCCCTCGACGCCATTCACCTCGGCGCGCTGCTTGATCCCCGCCAGCAGCGCGTCTTCCTGGGCGCTGGTGGCGACGATCAGCTTGCCGCAATTGTCGTGCGGCACGCCTTTTTCCTGGCAGTACGGATACAGTTGCCGCCGTCCCGCGACGCAGAAGCGCGCCATCAGGCTGCCCGCGGGGTAGTAGATGCCCGCGTGGATCACCTCGCTGTTGCGCGACGAGGTCTCGGTGCCGATCCCTTCCGCCGCTTCCAGCAGGATCACCTCCCGGCCTGACAGGGCCAGCGCGCGGGCCACCGCCAGTCCGACCACTCCGGCGCCCACGACGATGCAATCGACTTCCTCCACGTTCGTCCTCTCCGCTCGTGCTCTGGGGGAGGGGTTAGGGCGTGGGGGGAGGGGAGTCCAGGGTTGGGAGTGGGCCGCCGCGGCGTGTCCGGGAGCACTGGGCTTTAACATTACGTTTTAGTTCTGAAAACCTTTTCCCTCGGCTGCTCACCGCATCGTGCCGGGTGAGGCGGGATGCCGTTCTGTTTCATTGTCAGTTTCTTTGGTCATAAACCCCCGTCTTCAGATGGGAAAAGGCTTCAGCCATCCCATGAGCTACTCCCAGGGAAGTCACACCGTCTTTCACCATCGTTACGATATCGTCTGGGTCACCAAATATCGATACAAGGTTCTGGAAGGAGCGTTGCGGGAGCGTATACGCGAGATCATCCGGCAGGTGTGCGGGGAGGCTGGCGTGCAAATCATCTCCGGCGTCCCGTCGAAAGAGCACATGCATATGTTCGTGGAGATACCACCGCACATCGCGGTCAGTGACTTCGTGAGGCGGGTCAAGGGGCGCTCATCTCACCGGGTGCAGATGGAGTTTCCCGAATTGCGGAAGCGATACCGGGGACGGCGTTTCTGGGGGGAGAGGATACTTCTGCACCACGAGCGGTAATCTCACAGACAACGTCATACTTCAGTATCTGCGTGAGCATGAACCTACCGGCTTCAGCCGGTAGTGGTTCAGTATTAAAAAACAATGTTAGCGCATTATCCTGAAAAAGCGGCGAACTGCCAAGACCAGACATCAGAGCTTTTTGTACCATGAATCCTGACTCTGTCCAGGTTCCACCATCAGCGTTTTGCTTCCTGGCCAGGTTTCTTCCCGCCCAGAATGTATTCGCCCATTGCCCCACCAACATTGACGCCCTTCCATCCCCACCCCTATTGCTCATCAGATCAGACCACCGAGGAACCCCCGTCATGGACACCATCGTCCAGCCAGCCCATGCCACAAGCGCGCGCGACCGTGCCCGCGCGGTGCTGCCGCTGCTGGACGCGCATGGCCCCGAAATCGACCATCGCCGCGAACTGACGCCCGAAGTGGTGGACGCCCTCGCCGAACAAGACCTCCTCCGCCTGCTGCTCCCCCGTTCCCTGGGCGGTCAGGAAATCCACCCGCTGGAATTCGCCCAGACCGTCGAAACCCTCGCCTGGGCCGACGCCAGCACGGCCTGGTTCGTCAGCCAGTCCAACGTCTCATCCGCCACCTCCGCCGCCGCCATGCCGCCCCACGCCGCCGCCGTCCTCTTCGACGGACCGCGCGCCGGTCTCGCCTGGGGGGTCAAACACAACAACAGCACCTGTATCCGCGTGGAGGGCGGCTACCGCCTGACCGGCACCTGGGGCTTCGCCAGCGGCAGCCGCCACACCACCTGGATCGGCGCCCACAGCGCCGTGCGTAACCCGGACGGCACGCCCCACATCCGCCACGGCCGGCCCGACGAGCGCAGCTTTTTGTTCTTGCGTGAGAAAGCCACCATCATCGACGACTGGCGGGTACTGGGCCTGCGCGGCACCGGCAGCGACACATACTCCGTCACCGACCTGTTCATCCCCGAAGACCATGCCCCGTCCCGCGAGGCGCCCGAGGAAATCCGCGAAAGCGGCCCCCTGTACGCCATCCACTCCACCCCGCTCTACGCGATTGGTTTCTGCGCTGTCACGTTGGGCCTGGCGCGGCGGATGCTGGAAACCTACACGGCGCTCGCCCGCGGCCGGCACAGCAAGGCGTCGAGCAACGCCATGGCCGGCAACAACGCGGTGCAGCGCGAGATCGGCCTGATGGAAGCCAGACTCTCCGCCGCCCGCGCCTTCCTGCATGAGGCGGTGCGCGAGACCCATGACGCGGCGGTGGCCGGAGAACTCGATCTCGACCGGCGGATGCGCCTGCGCCTGGCGACCACCTTCGGCATGAACGAGGCGACCGATGTGTCCATCGCCTGCTATCGCGGCGCGGGCACCGCGGCGGTGCTGGATTCCGCGCCCTTCGAACGCCGCCTGCGCGACGCCATGAGCGCCAGCCAGCATTTGCAGGCGATGCTGCCGCTGATCGAAATGGTGGGCCGCCACATCATCGGCACCGACAACGTGGCGCAGTTCGTGTGACATCCCGCCGCTCCGCCATGCATCGGCGATATGTTACGAAAAATAAACGTCACGACGCGGGAGAAAAACCATGCTGACGATAGACTCTCAGGTTCACACCTACGAACGCGATCATCCGGCCCGTCCCTGGGTGTCCGTCCTGCACGGCCCGCCCGAGGTCACGGGTGACGGCATGGTGGCCGCCATGGATGCCGTGAACGTGGATGGCGCGCTGCTGGTCTCACCCTTCGCGATGTACCGTTACGATGCCAGCTACGCGCTGGAGGTCCACAAGGCGCATCCCGGCCGGTTCGGGCTGATCAAGCCGGTCGATCCCGCCGATCCCGCCGTCGCCGAGACCATCGCCGCATGGGCCGCCCTCGATGGCACGGTCGGCATCCGCATCATGATGCGCGACGGCATTTCCACCGATCCCGCCGATCCCGGCCTCAACCGGGTGCTGGAGGCGGGTGCGCGGCACGGGCTGCCGGTCAACCTGATGGCCACCGGACGGCTGGAGCAGGCCGGAAAGATGGCCGCGCGCCACCCCAACACGCGGGTGGTGATTGATCATCTCGGCCTGAAACAACCCTTCGAGCCCCCGGCGCCCCCCAACCCCTGGGAGGAACTGCCGCTGCTGCTGGCGCTGGCATCGCACGGCAACATCACCGTGAAGATCAGTGGCGCCTGCACCCTGTCGCACGAGGCATTCCCCTACAAGGACATCTGGGATCCGCTTGCCCGCATCTTCGACGCCTTCGGCTTTGACCGCTGCCTGTGGGGCACCGACTGGACCCGCGCGGTCGGATTATTGACCTACGCGGAGGGCGTGGAGCCGTTCCGCCTCACCGATCGCCTGTCCGAGGGCGACAAGGCCACCCTGATGGGGGAAACGTTAAAGCGCGTCTACAACTGGGCGCCGTCATGATGTGAACATCCCGCCTTACAGAGGCCCCGCCTCCCTCACGCCGCCTGTTTCCGCGGCTTCTCCCGCTTCTGTTTCGCGATTCGCCCCTGACCCGGCGCGCTTCCACCCTTGGCGCGTTCCAGCACCAGACGGGCGTAATCGTCCATGTCGCCATCGAACGGCGCGATGGTGCCATCCGCCGCGAGCCACAGCCGGTCCGCCACCAGTTCCATCAGCGAACGGTCATGGGTGATCAGGATGACCGCGCCCTGATAGGCGTTCAGCGCGTCCAGCAGCGCGCGGCGGCTGTCGATGTCCAGATGGTTGGTGGGCTCGTCGAGGATCAGCAGATGCGGCGCCGCCATCGCGACCATGTTGAGCAGCAGCCGCGCCCGCTCGCCGCCGGACAGATTCTCGACCGTGGTGGATTGCTTGTCGAAGCCCAGGCCGAAGCTGGCGAGGCGGGAGCGGTGCGACGTTTCGCTGTCGTCCGGACGGGCGCGGCGGATGATGTCCAAAGGGGTGTCGGCGGGATCGAGCGCCTCGATCTGGTGCTGGTGGAACCAGCCGACCTTGATGCGGTGCTCGCGTTGCATCAGGCCGGACTGCAACCCAAGCGCCCCCGCCGCCATTTTCGCGAAGGTGGATTTGCCCGCGCCGTTGACGCCCAGGAGACCGATGCGGTCGTCCACGTCGAGCCGCAGGTTCAGGCCGCGCAGCACCGTCTCCGCGCCATAGCCGACCGAGGCATGTTCCAGCCGCATCAGCGGCGGCGCCAGCGGACGCGCGGGGGAGGGGATGGTGAACGGCGCCACCCGTTCCTCGGCCACGGCGGCGATCGGTTCCAGTTTCGCGAGGCGCTTCATCCGCGACTGCGCCTGCGCCGCCTTGCTGGCGGTGGCGCGGAACCGGTCCACGAAGCTTTGCAGATGCGCCCGCTCGGCTTCCTGTTTGACGCGGGAGGCGGATTGCAGCCGCGCTTTCTCCGCCCGCCGCCGCTCGAAATCGTCATAACCGCCGGTGTAGAGGTCGAGCTTGCCCTCCCGCAGATGCAGGATCGAATCGACCGAGTTGTTCAGCAATTCCCGATCGTGGCTGATGATGATGGCGGCGTTGGGATATTTGCGCAGCCGCGCCTCCAGCCACATCGCGCCTTCCAGGTCGAGGTAGTTGGTTGGCTCATCCAGCAGCAGCAGGCCGGGCTCGGCGAACAGCGCCGCCGCCAGGGCCACGCGCATCCGCCAGCCGCCGGAGAATTCCGCCATCGGGCGCGCGAGGTCGGGCACGGAAAACCCCAGACCGGCGAGGATTTCCCCGGCGCGGGCGGGCGCGCGATCGGCGTCGATCTCGACCAGACGGTTATAGATGTCGGCCATGCGCTCGGGGTCGGCGGTTTCCAGTTCCAGGTGCAGCGCGTGCCGCTCGGTGTCGGCGGCCAGGATGGTGTCGAGCAGGCTGACCGGCGTGGCGGGATGTTCCTGATCCACGCTGGCCACGCGGGCGCCCTTGGGCAAGTTGATGTCGCCGCCATCGGGGGTCAGTTCGCCCAGGATGAGCTTGAACAGTGTGGTCTTGCCGACGCCGTTGCGGCCGACGAGGCCCGTTTTGGCGTTGGGCGGCAGGTTCAGGCTGGCGCGGTCGAAGAACCGCCGTCCCCAGGCGTTGAACACAAGGTCTTCGATCTGCAACATGGATTGCGCGCGCCGTTCGGTCTGGAGAGGGGAGCGCGGCGTTTAGCGCGTGCGGGCACGGATTGCGAGCGGAATGTTGCGGCGCACAAGAAAAAGGCGGGCGGGAACGCCGTGCGATGGGGCCAGCATTCCTCTTTGTATCGCCGTCCGCTTATTCACGGAGGGCTCGGAGGGGCGGAGGTCACGGAGGGCCGCCCGCGCTGATTCCGTGCCGCACGGCGGTTTCGCGGTGTAGCCTTCAGGTGTTGACGGTCACAAGGGGTTTGCCAGGGCCATCGCCGGTGCGCCGGTGCGCCGGTGCGCCGGGTCCGCTTTCGGCTTTCCGGCTCGAAGCTGATGCGCAGGCGCATGCCGGTCGCCTTGGCGAAGCGTTGCAGGGTGCGGGTTGAAGGCATGACCCGGCCGCTTTCCAGCCGGGCCACCACGGCCTGCGTGGTTCCCATGGCCCGTGCCACCTGTTCCTGTGTGAGCCCGGCATCGCCGCGCGCCTTGATCAGCGCGCCGGCGAGGGCGAACTCGTCCGCGAGAGCGTCATAGGCGGCCTTGATCACGGGGTCTT
>JAYVCG010000559.1:0-9695 GCA_043750075.1 Acetobacteraceae bacterium
CGGTCCCCGGTGGTGGGGCCGAACATGTCGGCATATGCCTGGCGTGTGATGCGGGCCATCAGCCGAGTGCTCCATTGATCTCGCCCCGGAAGCCGAACACGGTGCGGGTGCCGCGATAGGGGATCAGCGTGACCTCGCGCGTTTGGCCCGGCTCGAACCGCACCGCCGTGCCCGCCGCGATGTCGAGCCGCTGGCCCCTGGCGAGGGAACGGTCGAAGGAAAGGGCCTGGTTGGTTTCAGCGAAGTGATAATGGCTGCCGACCTGGATCGGACGGTCGCCGGTGTTGGCGACGGTCAGCGTGGCGCGGGTCAGGCCCGCGTTCAGTTCGATGTCGCCGGGTTCGGGGAACACTTCGCCTGGGATCATGGGGTTATCCTTCGTACATCATCTGGCCGTGTGTGGATTGGCGAAGAAAGGTTTCACCACGGAGGACACGGAGAACCACGGAGGCGCACGGAGATAAGAGATCATGCTCCGTCCGTGCGTCCGTCCCGCGCGCCAGCCGTCCGATGGAACGATGGCGCGCACGCGCACGGTGTGGGGAGAACCTCCGTGCGTCTTCGTGGTTCTCCGTGCTCGCCGTGGTGAAATCTTTTCGATATATCAGCACATTCCGGCCCGTCAGCGGGATGCGAGACCGCCTCACCGGATCGGCTCATGCACGGTCACCAGCTTGGTGCCATCCGGAAACGTCGCCTCAACCTGCACGTCGTGGATCATCTCCGCGATCCCCTCCATCACCTGCGCGCGGGTCAGCACCGAGGCGCCCGCCTCCATCAGATCGGCGACGGAACGGCCGTCGCGCGCGCCCTCCACCACGAAATCGCTGATCAGCGCCACCGCTTCCGGGTAATTCAGTTTCACGCCGCGTTCCAGCCGCCGCCGCGCCACCAGCGCGGCCATGCTGATCAGCAGCTTGTCTTTCTCACGAGGCGTGAGGTTCATGCGCGTCTCCCCCGATATCGCTCCGGCCCGTGTTCCGCCGCGCGCGTGGTCCGGCCGGACGTTAACACGCCCACACCCGCGGCAAAGCCCGCCCCTCGCGCAGCACGGCCAGCGCCGCCATCATCATCCGCCGCGCCGCCGCGCCATCATGGGCCACGAAACGCGCCACCAGCATGCCGTTCCAGGCGCTGGCACCGTAGGCACTGGCACCACTCCCACTGGCACCACTCCCGCTGGAACCACTCCCGCTGGCGTCACTCGAAGCCAGCGCGGCGCGCAGCGCGTCCAGCCGCGCCTCGGCGTCCGGCGCCACATGCACCAGTGTCGCCACCGCCCCCGCGCCATCCATGAGGGCGGGCTGTGCCAGGACGGAGGCACAGTCTCCCTCCAGCCGGATCGTGTCGTGCAACAGCCAGACGCCATCGCGGCGGACGCGGAACTGATCGCGCAGGCGGGCCGTGACCACGCGCTCACCCATCGCGGCGCGGCCAAAGACCAGTATCTCGACACCCAGAAACGACGCGTCCGGCGCCATATCAACGGTCAGGCGGCGGTCGAGGGCACAACGGTCGAACAGGATGGTTTCCTGCGGCAGCCATTCCGCCGCGGCGCCCGCCGCCACCGTCACGCTGGTCCGCACGCGGGACGGTGCGCTGTCCGGCAAAGCGCGATAGAACCGCTCCGCCGCCTGCGCCGCGATGGTCGCCCGCGCGCCCGGTCCCACGGAGATCGCCGTGTCCAGCCGGTCGCCGCCCGCGACCCCGCCCGAGGTATTCACCATCGTCACGTCGAACCAGCCCGCCACGACGGGCCGGGAAAACCGCGCCTTCAGGCATCCCGCCTGGCGCAGCCCATCGAGCACGGATGCCTCCCCGCGCCGCTTCACCGACACGCGCAGTTCGCCGTTCGCCCGTTGGAACGTGTCAGCCCCGTGGGACGTGTCAGACCGAGAGGCGCCGTCGTACATCGGCTTCGTCCAACTCCTCCCGCCGCCCGGAAAGCACGATGCCGCCCCGGTCCATCACCGCCATCGTCTGCGCCAGTTCGCGCGCGAAATCGAAATATTGCTCGACCAGCAGGATGGCCATTCCGCCCCGCTCGCGCAACAGCGTGATCACCCGGCCGATGTCCTTGATGATGCTTGGTTGAATGCCTTCCGTGGGCTCGTCGAGCACCAGCAGGCGTGGCTTCATCACCAGCGCGCGGGCGATGGCAAGCTGCTGCTGCTGTCCGCCCGACAAATCCCCGCCCCGGCGGCGCAGCATGGTTTTCAGAATGGGGAAAAGCTCGAACATCTCGTCCGGCACCTTGCGCTGGCCGCGCGGCAGCACGGCGAAGCCGGTCTCCAGGTTCTCCCGCACCGTCAGCAGGGGGAACACGTCGCGGCCTTGCGGCACCCAGGCGATGCCGCGGCGGGCACGCTCGTACAAGGGCAGACGCGAGATGTCCTCGCCCTCCCACCTGATCGCGCCGGCGCTGATCGGATGCGCGCCGGTGATCGCCCGCAACAACGATGTCTTGCCGACACCGTTACGGCCAAGCAAACACGTCACCGCCCCGGTCTCCACCGTCAGCGAGACTTTTCGCAGCGCGATGGCGGCGCCGTAGTGCAGATCGACATTTTCCACGCTCAGCATGGGATGCGCGCCTCACCGGCCAAGATACACCTCGATGACGTTCGGGTCCTCGCTGACATGGTCGATCGAGCCCTCGGAAAGGACAGAACCCTCGTGCAGCACCGTGACCTTGACGCCGAGGGCGCGGACGAAGGCCATGTCATGCTCGACCACGACGACGGCGCGGGTGCGGTTGATGTCGCGCAGCAACGCGGCGGTTTGTTCGGTTTCGGCATCGGTCATGCCGGCCACCGGCTCATCGACCAGCAGCAGCCGCGGTTCCTGCGCCAGCAGCATGCCGATCTCCAGCCATTGCTTTTGCCCATGCGACAGATCGCCCGCCCGCCGCCCGCGCTGGTCTTGCAAACGGACGGTTTCCAGGATTTCCTCGATCCGGCGGCGTTCGTTCGCGGTCTCCCGCGCCCAGAGGCTGAATTTCGGGCGGCGGTCGCCCGCCAGCGCCAGCAGCAGATTGTCCCAGACCGTCTGCGGCTCGAACACCGTGGGTTTCTGGAACTTGCGCCCGATGCCAAGAGCGGCGATGGCGGGCTCGTCGAGTTTGGTGAGGTCGGTGCCCGCCTGGTAAATCACACGGCCAATGTCGGGGCGGGTCTTGCCGGTGATGACATCCATCATCGTCGTCTTGCCCGCGCCGTTGGGGCCGATGACGGCGCGCATCTCGCCTTCCTGCAGGACAAGGGAGAGCGCGTTCAGGGCACGGAAGCCGTCGAAGCTGACGGTCACGGCGTCGAGGTAGAGAAGGGTATCGGCGGCCTCGGTCATGGCGCCATGCCCCCGGTCTGATGACGGTAAGGGTGACAGGTTTTGGGAATGACACCACAAAGACACAAAGACACAAAGACGGCGTGCTGGTGGATGCGTGCATGTCCGATGGGGAAATTTTGCCGGTTCCAGGTGTGCGGAACCGTTATTCTCCGGCTCGACCGGGGGATGACGTTTGCTGGTAAGTCAGTCCGCGCGTTCCTCCGGACAGACAGTGAGCACTTCCCCTTTGTGTCTTTGTGTCTTTGTGGTGATATTTCTTCCCGCCATCCGCGCGCGCGGACCTCTCCTGCCACCCCCCTCATACCGCCGCCTCCTTCGTCTCTGGTTCCGGAACCGGCCTGGCGCTCCGGGCGGCGAACAGGCCCATGACGCCCTTGGGCAGCAGCAGCGTGACGCCGATGAACAACGCGCCCAGAGCAAAAAGCCAGAATTCTGGGAGGGCGCTGGTGAACCAGGTCTTACCGAAATTCACCAGAATGGCGCCCAGTATGGCGCCGGTCAGGGTGCCACGGCCGCCGACGGCGACCCAGATCACGGCCTCGATGGAGTTGGCGGGGGCGAATTCGCCGGGGTTGATGATGCCGACCTGCGGCACATACAGCGCGCCGCCGATGCCCGCCATCACGGCGGACAGCACCCAGACAACCAGCTTGTACGATTCTGGCCGGTAGCCCAGAAACCGGGTGCGGGATTCGGTGTCGCGCACGGCGATCAGCACCTTGCCGAAGCGCGATCCCACGACGAAGCGGGCCATCAGGAACTGCGCGCACAGGAACAGGGCGGAGACGACCAGCAGCGCGGCGCGGGTGCCCTCGGCCTGCACGGAAAAGCCCAGGATGTCCTTGAAATCGGTGAGGCCGTTGTTGCCGCCGAAGCCCATGTCGTTGCGGAAGAACGCCAGCAGCAGCGCGTAGGTCAGCGCCTGGGTGATAATGGACAAATAAACCCCGGTGACGCGGGAGCGGAAGGCGAGCCAGCCGAACACCAGCGCCAATACGCCGGGCACCAGCACGACCATCAGGGCGGCGTAGGGAAACCACTCGAAGCCGAACCAGTACCAGGGCAGTTCTTTCCAGCCCAGAAACACCATGAAATCGGGCAGCAGCGGATTGCCATAGACGCCGCGGGTGCCGATCTGGCGCATCAGGTACATGCCCATCGCGTACCCGCCCAAAGCGAAGAAGGCGGCGTGGCCGAGGGGGAGGATACCGCCAAAACCCCAGACCAGATCGACCGCCAGGGCCAGCATCGCGAAGCACAGGTACTTGCCCGCCAGCGCGATCACGTAAGGCGGGACATGCAGTGCCGAGGTCTCCGCCGTGAACTGGTTCAGCGCCGCCAGCAGCACCGCGAGGCCCAGTACGCAGCCGATGGTGAGGACGGAAACGCGCTGGCTGATCATGCCTCGGCCGCCCGCCCCTTGAGAGGGAACATGCCGCGCGGTCTTCGCTGGATGAACAGGATCAACAGCACCAGCACGACGATTTTTCCCAGCACCGCGCCCGCCACTGGTTCGAGGAATTTGTTAACGATGCCCAATGTCAGCGCGCCCAACGTGGTGCCCCAGAGATTGCCGACACCGCCGAA
The DNA here is from genome assembly GCA_043750075.1 of Acetobacteraceae bacterium. GTDB lineage: Bacteria > Pseudomonadota > Alphaproteobacteria > Acetobacterales > Acetobacteraceae > Rhodopila. The sequence goes on from JAYVCG010000559.1 coordinate 4,936, forward strand.
GACGACGACCATGAAGCTGTCGATGATGTAGCTCTGGCCGAGATTGGGGGAGACGTTGTCGATCTGGCTCAACGCCACGCCCGCCATGCCCGCGACGCCGGAGCCGAGGCCGAAGGTCAGGGCGTCGATCCAGGGCGTGCGGATACCCATGGCGGCGGCCATCTGGCGGTTCTGCGTCACCGCGCGCATCCGCAGGCCCAACGGCGTGAAGCGCAGCGCGGCCATCAGTGCCGCGAGCACCAGGACCGCGAACAGGATGATGTACAGCCGGTTCCAGGTGATGGTCAGGCCGCCGAACTCGGTGGCGCCGCTCATCCAGCCGGGGGTGTCCACGTCGCGGTTGCTGGCGCCGAACAGGGAGCGCACGGCCTGTTGCAAGACCAGCGACAGGCCCCAGGTGGCGAGCAGCGTTTCCAGCGGACGGCCATACAGCCAGCGGATCAGCGCGCGCTCGATCACCACACCCAACGCGCCCGCCGTGAGGAAGGCCAGCGGAATGGCGAAGATCAGGCTGGCGCCGTAAATCGAGGGCGCATGGGTTTTCAGGAGCTGCTGCACCATGAAGGTGACGTAGGCGCCGATCATCACCATCTCGCCGTGCGCCATGTTGATGACGCCCATGACGCCGAAGGTGATCGCCAGACCGGCGGCGGCCAGCAGCAGCACGGAGCCGAGGCTGAGTCCGTAAAACACGCTTTGCAGCACCGACCAGAGTTGCAAATTGCGGTCGATGCCGGTGATGGCGGTGGCGGCGGCCTCGGTCACGGGGGGGGACTGGCCGGTCAAGGTGCCCAGAAGGCTGCGGGCCTCGATATCGCCGCGCGCGCGCAGGATGGAGATGGCGGCGAGACGGTCGGGCTCGGCGGTGTCGGGGGCGGTCAGTTGGGCGGCGGCGCGGGCCTGCTCCATGCGGCGTTTGACGGTGGGATCGGCTTCCTTGGTCAAAGCGCGTTCCAGCGCGGGCAGGACGGCGGGATCGCGGGAGCGGAACACCGCCTCGGCGGCCTGAAGCCGGATCGCGATGTCGGGGGCGAACAGGCGCAGCGCGCCCAAAGCGGCGTCGATGGCGCCGCGGACAGCGTTGTTGAGGCGGATTTGTTTCAGGGCGGACGCGGGGACATCGGCAGTGGCGCCGGTGGCGGCGTCGGCGAAGGTGCCGTCCTCGTTCTTGATGAACAGGGCCTTGTCACCTCGCATGAACAGGGTGCCCGCCTGTAACGCGGTGATCACCGCCTGGGCGCGGGGGTGGCCGGAGATCGCCAGGGCTTCGACGCCGCGGCGGAGGCCATCGAAGCTGGTGGAGGCAAGCGCGGTCAGGGCCTCATCCGCTGGTTGCGCGCGGCCTGGTGCGGGGAGCAGGAGCAGGGCGGCGAGCAGCAGGAGAAAGGGCATGGGGTTGTCCTGATAAAGGAAGCAAGGCGAGGGGCTTCGCCCCCTCGACCCCCACCAGGGGCTTGCCCCTGGACCCATTCCAATGGAGTGGTTCCAAGGGCCCAGCCTTTGGCGGGAGGTCCAGGAGGGCAGCGCCCTCCTGGTGGGGCGCGGGGTGAAACCCCGCCGTCAGCTCAGGTCTTCTTCCCCGCCGTGCAGGTCTTCGTCTGCACATTGAACGCCCCGCACTTCAACGGCTCGCGCCAATCGCCAATCAGATCCTTCGTGTCCGCCACATAAGGCGACCATTCCTGCGCCACCACGAGGCCCGGCGTCTGCGACACGGTGTTGAACTGCCCGTCCGCCTGGATTTCCCCGATCAGCACCGGCTTGGTGATGTGATGGTTCGGCATCATCGCCGAATATCCGCCGGACAAATTCGGCACCGCCACGCCCAGAAGCGCGTCGATCACGGCATCGGAGGCGACCGTGCCGGCCTTCTCCACCGCCTTCACCCACATGTTGAAGCCAATGTAATGCGCCTCCATCGGATCGTTGGTGGTGCGCTTCGGGTTCTTGGTGAACGCCTTCCACTCAGCGATGAACGCCTTGTTGTCAGCGTTATCGACGCTCTGGAAATAATTCCACGCCGCCAGATGCCCGACCAGCGGCCTGGTATCAATACCGGCGAGTTCTTCCTCACCCACGCTGAACGCCACCACGGGAATGTCGGTCGCCTTGATGCCCTGGTTGCCGAGTTCCTTGTAGAACGGCACGTTGGCGTCGCCGTTGATGGTGGACACCACCGCCGTCTTCTTGCCCGCGCTGCCAAATTTCTTGATCGAGGCCACGATGTTCTGCCAGTCCGAATGGCCGAACGGCGTGTAGTTAATCATGATGTCCTCGGCCGCGACACCCTTGCTTTTCAGGTACGCTTCCAGGATCTGATTGGTCGTGCGCGGATACACATAATCGGTGCCCGCCAGCACCCAGCGCTTCGCCTTGCTCTCGCTCATGAGGTAATCGACGGCGGGGATCGCCTGCTGGTTGGGCGCGGCGCCGGTATAAAAGACGTTACGGCTGCACTCCTGCCCCTCATACTGCACCGGATAGAACAGGATCGAGTTCAGTTCCTCGAACACCGGCAACACCGACTTGCGGGACACCGAGGTCCAGCAGCCGAACGTCACCGCGCACTTGTCCACGGAAATCAACTGCCGCGCCTTCTCGGCGAACAACGGCCAGTTCGACGCCGGATCGACCACAACGGCTTCGAGCTTGCGGCCCAATACGCCACCGGCCTTGTTCTGCTTCTCGATCAGCATCAGCATGACGTCCTTCAGCGTGGTCTCGCTGATCGCCATGGTCCCCGAAAGCGAGTGCAAAATACCGATCTTGATCGGTCCCGCCGCTGTCGCCTGCCCCTGGGCCTGGGCACCCGCCATGCGGGCGGCGCCCACGGCGGCCACGGTGGCGGCGGCGATTCCCAGTTGGCCAAAACCCCGGCGTGAGAGAATGGGTTGGATCGGGTTCATGCGTGTGTCCCTGTTGGTTGCGGTTGGTGACGCCCCGTCGCTGGGTTTCCCATGAAAGGTATTAGCAAGCTTCGTGCCAACAGGGGGCGTTGCATGTTTGGTCATCAGCACGTTGAAATCGCGATCAATTTTGCTGTTATAGAGGGCAAAATCCTCGGATATGACGGTTTATTCATCATGATGACATGTCCATATATTGGGCAATTCCGGGCGGGGGTCCGTTGGCGCCGCTTTCCTGGCTGCCCCGTCCGCTGTCTCACCGAGAACACGGAGCGGCGGAGGGTACGGAGAAGGATCGGGATGGCAGGGGCGGAGTGAACGCCCGCTCTCCGTGACCTCCGGTGCTCCGCGTCCTCGGTGAGACAGCGGACGAGGGTACACACACGGCGCGTTGACCGGCAAAGCGCCACTCTGTCTTCCCCCGAAGCAGCGGATGCGGCGCGCGGAGGCAACCCGGCCCATGCGGCGGCGTTCGCTCCCTTGGAAAAAACCCTCTATCATCCCGGCGCGTGCCCCAGGAACCGTCCAGACCCATGAACGATACGACCGCCTCCCCCTCCGAGGCCCAGGGAGGGATTTTCACGATCAGCGGCCGGCAATGGCTGATTCTGCTGATGGTGCAACTCTCCAACCTGCTGTTCGGCATGACAATCACGCTCGCCAATGTCGTGCTGCCGCAAATCCGTGGCGCCCTGTCGGCGACGCAGGACGAGATTTCCTGGGTCATCACGCTGAACCTGGTGGCGACGGCGGTGGCCACCCCCATGACCCACTGGCTGTCCAGCCGCCTGGGCTGGCGCAACCTGATGTTCTTCACGGTATTGGGCTTTACCGTGTCGTCGTTCCTGTGCGCGACGGCCAACAGCCTGGAGGCGCTGATCTTCTACCGCGTCGGCCAGGGCCTGTTCGGCGCCCCGATCATGCCGATGGGCCAGGCGATCCTGCTGTCGAGCTTTCCCAGGCACCTGCAACCGACGGCGCTGGTGATCTGGGGCGTGGGCGCGGTGTTCGGGCCCGTGCTCGGCCCGGTCATCGGCACCGTGATGACCGAGATTTATGACTGGCGGGCCGCCTTCCTGATGATCGTGCCACCGGGGATTTGCGCGCTGATCTGCATCTGGTTCGCGCTGTCGGGCAAGAACGAGCGGTCGAAAACCCGCCTCGACTGGACCGGTTTTTTGACCCTGTCGGTGGCGGTGGTGTCGTTGCAGTTGATCCTCGACCGCGGCCAGCGGATGGACTGGTTCGAATCGCCCGTGCTGGTGGTGATCGCGGTGGTGGGGGCGGTGGCGCTGTGGATGTTCGTCTCGCACTGCCTGACAGCGCAAAACCCGTTCCTCAATCCGAAACTGTTCCTGGATCGCAACTTCACCATCGGCATCCTGATCGCCTTCGTGATGGGGATGCTGAGTTTCACCTCGCTGACGCTGTTCCCCAGCCTGCTTCATGATCTGCGTGGCTATCCCGATAACATCATCGGATCATTGGTGGCGGCGCGCGGGATTGGCAACTGGCTGGCGTTCCTGGTCGTCGTGCCGATGACGCGGGTGGCGCCCAGGATTACGATCGCGCTGGGGCTGATCATCCAGGCGTTCTCGGCGCTGAAGATGGCGCAGTTCGACATCAACCTGACGTTCTTCGATATTTTCTGGACCAATTTGCTGCAAGGCTTCGGCCAGAGCATCACCTTCACGCCGATGACCGTGATGGCGTTCTCGACGCTGCCGGCGTCACAGGCGACCGAGGGCTCGGCGATCTTCACGCTGCTGCGCAATTTCGGATCGAGCCTGTTCATCTCGATCACCGTGCTGGTGCTGGTGCGCTCGACCTCGATCAATTACGCGCGGATGTCGG
>JAYVCG010000560.1:0-6620 GCA_043750075.1 Acetobacteraceae bacterium
AATCCGTTTCAGAACATCGGACCGCGGTTGGCGGCGCCGCCATCGATCGTGATGATCGTTCCCGTGGTATAAGCCGAGATGTCCGAGGCGAGGAAAGCGACCATCGCGCCGATTTCCCCGGACGTGCCCGCCCGCCCCATGGGCAGGGGTTTCATCAGCTCCTCCCATTTATTTTCGTCGCCAAAACGGTCCCTGGCCCGTGTTTTCATGATGGTGATTAAACGATCCGTGGCTATCGCGCCCGGATTGATGCCCACCACCCGCAATCCATCATCGCCCGCCGAACCGCCCAGTGCCTTGGTGAACGCCATCAGCGCCGCGTTGCCGGTCGAACCGGCGATGTAGGTCCGGTCCATTTTCTCCCCGGCCACGCCAAGCACGTTGATGATGACGCCGCGTCCACGCGCTTTCATGCCGGCGTAAAAGCGGCGGCACATGTTGATATAGCCGAACACTTTCAGATCCCAGGCCGCGCGCCAGCGATCTTCCGTGATCTGCGCCAGATCGCCCGCCGGGATGGCGCCCGCGTTGTTGACCAGGATGTCGATGCCGGCATGTTCCGCGATCAGTTTGTCCACGTTGCGCGAGTCGGACAGATCGTGATCGTGGACCTGAACATTGACATTCCACCGGCTCATGATTTTCGTCCGCGCGGCTTCCAGGTCGCTCAGGGTGCGGGAGACGAGAATGACGTTGACGCCTTCCGAGGCAAGGGCTTCGGCGCTGGCGAGACCAATGCCCTTTGACGCTCCGGTGATCAGCGCCGTGCGTCCGCGAAGATTGAGTTCCATGATTTCCTCCGTGTTTCAGACCGTCAGGTAACGGCCGCGAATATCCTGCTCCTCGGCGCGGAATTGTTCCGGCGTGGCGGCGTAGACCATGCGGCCCTTGACCATCACGTGCAGTTCATCCGCCACCGCCTCGGCGAGTTTCATGTTCTGCTCGACCAGCAGAATGGTCACTTTTTCGTCACGCAACTTACGGATGATGCTGGCCAGTTCCCGCACCACCAAAGGCGCCAGTCCCTGGCTGGGTTCGTCCAGCAACAGCACCTTGGGGTCGGAGACCAGCGCGCGGGCGATGGCCAGCATCTGCTGTTCGCCACCCGAAAGATTGGCGCCGCGATTGCGCGCCCGTTCCCGCAATGACGGAAACAGATCCAGCAGACGGGCCAGGGGCCAGGCGCGCGCCGGGGTCCGTTCCGCGACCTTGATGTTCTCGATCACCGACAAATCGGGAAAGATCAGCCGTCCCTCGGGCACATAGGCGACACCGGCGCGCGCCACCCGGTGCGGCTTCCAGCCCGCGATATTGATCCCATCCAGTTCGATCGACCCGCTGCCTGGCGGCACCAGCCCCATGACTGTCCGCATCGTCGTGGTCTTGCCGACCCCGTTACGGCCGAGAATGGCGATGATGCGGCCATCGGGCACGGTCAGATCGACACCTTGCAGGATATGACTGGCGCCGTAATAGGTATGAAGGCCCTTGATCGTCAGCATTCGTCGAAGCCTCCGAGATAGGCGTTCCGCACCCCCTCATCGGCTTTCACCACGGCGGGATCGCCATCCGCGATCACCGCGCCGCGATGCAACACCGTGATCTTGTGGGCGAGGCGGAACACCACCTCCATGTCATGCTCGACCAGTAAAACGGTCAGATCCCCGGCGGAGAACAACGTCGAAAGCACCTCCACCGCCTGTGCGGTTTCCTCCACCGACAAGCCCTGCGTGGGCTCGTCCAACAGCAGCAAACGCGGTTGTTGCGCCAGCGCCATGGCGACTTCCAGCAATCGCTGGTCGCCATGCGACAACAGCCCGGCGGGCCGGTCCGCCACATGGGTCAATCCCAGCCGTTCCAACGCCGCGTCTCCCCGCCGCGCCGCCGCCCGGAACACTTCCCCTCCCCCCAGCGGCATCCACCGTTTCCCCTCCCGTCCCTGGGCCGCGAGGCTGGTGTTGGCCCGCGCCGACATCTCGGGGAACAAAGACGTGAGCTGGAAGGTTCGGGACATGCCAAGCTGGCAACGGGCATGGGCTGGCAGGACCGAAACATTCTGGTCCATGAACCGGACCGTGCCCCCGGTCAGTTTCACGACACCGGTGATGAGGTGAAACAAACTGGTCTTGCCCGCGCCGTTGGGACCGATGACCGCGCGCACTTCTCCCGCTTCGACGCGCATGGTGACGTGATCGACCGCGACGATGCCGCCGTATCGTTTGGTCAGCTCATCGAGTTCCAGCAGCGCCATCAGGCCACCCTCCGCCGGAACCGCGCCTGGACGAAACCCCATATGCCTTCTGGCAGGAACAGCACGAACAGGATGAAGATGACCCCGAAGAACAACGCCCACGAATCGGTGTACGTGGACAGTTTTTGTTGCACATACAGGAAGAACGCGGCGCCCAGAATGGGGCCGATCAAGGTGCCGGTGCCGCCGACGATGACCATGATGAGCACCTGGCCGGACAGCAGCCAGAACAGCAACTCAGTGTTCGCGAAACCGGCGAAAACGGCGTAAAGCGCGCCCGCCATCCCCGCTACTCCATAGGCAATCGCGACGATCGCGATTTTGTAACGCCGTGTGTCAAAGCCCAATGCGAGGGTTTTGGCTTCGTTCTCACGGATGCCGCGCAGCACCGCGCCGAACGGCGAACGCACCAGGGCCCGGCAAAACAGGAAAGCGGCGGTAAGGCATGTCAGCGTCAGATAATAAAACCCAATCTTGGTGCTCCACCATGTCACGCCAAACGGTCCGGGATTGCGCGGAATGCCGGCCAGTCCGTCCGAGGCGCCCGTCACCGCTGTCCATTTGAACGCCACGGCATAGAGCAATTGCCCATACGCCAGCGTCAGCATGGAGAACGACACGCCGGTCGCCTGCGTGCATATCCACCCGACACCGATCGCGACGATGCCGCCCAGAAGACCCGCCAGCATCACGGCGAACGGCAACGGGATGCTGGTATGAAGCATGAGATTGCCGCAGGCGTAAGCGCCAAATCCGTACGCCGCCGCGTGGCCGAACGAAATCAACCGCGCGTACCCGACCATCAGATCAAGGCTCATGGCGAACAGGCCGAGGATCAGCGCCTCGGTCAACAACGTCATGGCGTAGGGCGGCAGGCCAAACGGCATCAACGCCAGAAGCCCGACGGCTCCCACCACGAACCGCATCGCTCAGGCCTCCTTGCCCAGAAGGCCGCCGGGCCGGACCACCAGCACGGTCAGCATGATCAGGTACATGAACGCCAGCGCCAGATCGGGAAAGTAATAGGTTCCGAACACCTGCACGAACGCCACCAGCACCGCGCCGATCAACGAGCCCAGAAAACTCCCCATGCCACCGATGATGACGATGACGAAGGTGTCGATCACCGCGTTCGGCGCCATGCCAAGCGAGGCCGTCACCAGCGGCGCCGCCATCACGCCGCCGATTCCCGCCAGGCCGCAGCCAATGCCAAACACCGCCGAGCGCACCAGTGCCACATCGGTGCCAAGCGCATGGACCATTTCCGCGTTTTGCGAGGTGGCGCGGATCAACAAACCAAGCCGGGTTCGTTCCAGGAGCTGCCAGATGACCAATGCCACCACGATGCCCGACCCCGCGAGGAACAGACGGTATGCCGGGAACGGTTCATCGAGGATGAAGACGATGTCGGACAGAATGTCAGGCGGTTTGACCTGCAATGCCTCGACGCCCCAGATCAGGCGGATCGCCTCGCCCATGATCAGCGTCAGGCCGAACGTCACCATCAGGAACGCGTGCCCGTCCCGCCCATACAGGCGCCGGAGAATCCCCAGTTCGAACGCCGCGCCGAAGCCGCCCACGACAAGCGGGGCGGCGATCAGCGCGAGCCAGAAACTCCCGGTCCAGCGTACCGCGGAATACCCGACATACGCACCGAGCATGAAAAACGCTCCATGCGCGAAATTCACGATGCGCATGATGCCGAAGATCAGCGTCAGCCCGCATCCGAGGAAGAACAGCAGCGCCGCCTGAGACAGCGCGTTCAGACACTGGGTGACCAGGAACGGTAAAAAATCCATCAGGTGTCGTAGGTCATTTTACGGCAGGCGGGAGTCACCTGATCCGCGGGGAAAGTGGCGATCAGTTCCGGGATTGGATCGGCGAAGCCCTCCTTCCGGCCGACCTTCACGATGAAGCCTTGCTGCACCGCCTGATGGTCGCAGGCCCGCATCGCCACCTTGCCCTTGATGCTGTCGATCTCGATGGTTTCCAGAGCCGGACGCAGCTTCTCGGCCTCGATGCTGCCGGCTTTCTCGATGCCGGCGGCGAGTATCAGGCCCGCCTGCCATTGCTCGCCCTCGAACACATCCGGCACGACACCGTATTCTTTCTTCCAGTCCGCGACGAACCTCGCATTCGCTTCCCCCGGAAAGGTGAAGCTGTAGCGGGAGGAACCGATCAGTCCCACCGCCGCCTCCCCGACCGCGTGGATGCTGTTGAGATCGACGATCTCGGTCAGCAACTGCACCCTGTCGCCCAAACGGTATTGCCGGGCCTGGGACAGGAAGGCGTTGTTGTCGTCGCCCTGCATGACGATGAAGCAGGCATCGGCGCCGGACTGCCGGATTTTCGTGATATAGGTGGAATAGTCTTTCGTGCCGATCGGTGAATAGACATCACCGATGAAGTTCTTGCCGGCTTTCTTCACCTCATCCTTGAACACGCCGATGCTGTTGCGTCCCCAGGCATAATCCATGCCGATGGCATAAAAGTTCTTGAACGCGGCTTTGCGTAGATACAGCGCCACCGCGCGGGTGCCCATTGGACCCGAGGTGTTGGCGCGGAAGAAATTGGGCACGAACGAATCGCCGGTCAATCGTCCATCGCCATTGTCCGAGGAGATGAAGATCGCGTTCCATTCAGCGAGTTTCGGCACCACCGCCAAAGCCTCGGAACTCAGCGTCATGCCGTACAGCAGACGGCAGCCGTCCCGTTCGACCACTTCCTGCGCCTTACGCACACAGGCGGCGGGATCGCCGCCGGTGTCCTGAATTTTCAACTCGATCTGGCGGCCCAGGAGACCGCCGCGGGCGTTGACGGTTTTGGCCCAGTACTCGGCGCCGCGCCGCATTTGCGCGCCCACCTCGCCCGCTGGTCCGGTCAACGCGCAGGGCATGCCGATTTTAATCGGCTCCTCACCCAGCGCGTGCCTCAATACGACTGGCGCGGCCAGGGTGGAACCCAACAGCACGCGCCGTGAAAAGCCGGTTGATCCGGTCATGGAACTTCCCCTTGAATGGTACTCTCAGCCGAGATCGATCGTTTTGAAGTCGGCTGGCACGATGATCTCCAGCAATTCGGCATCCGCCGAGTAATCCAGCACCGTGTGCGCGATTCCCGGCGGTTGCAGCCAGCAGGAACCGGCTGACATCATTTGCACGCCCAGTCCTTCGAACTCGTTTTTGATCCAGCCTTTCAGCACGTAGATCAACTGGAGTTCGGGCTCATGCAGATGCCGCTGGCGGACCTCGTCGGTGCAGGGCGACAGCAGCCGGATCACATGCGCATGGCACAGTCCGCCCGTGGCGTCGGCGATGCCCAGATCGCGATACAACGCGTAAGACCGCAATCCGTCCTGTTTGAAGTCCGCTTCGTGCAAATGACTGACGGTGAAGCGTTGCGGCGCCGCGGTTTTTTTCAGACCCGCTGCCGCGGCCTTGCGCGGAGTGACCTTGCGCGGAGCCGCCACCACCGCGCGGGGACGCCGCACCGCCGCCCGCCGTGCCACGGGGGCGCGAGCAGCGGCTTTCTTCGCGGCCGCGCGGACCGCCACTTTCTTCAGTCCCGGAGCACGCGCCACGGCCTTCTGCGCGCCTGCCTTCTTCACAGCCGTCTTTTTCGCGGCCGCTTTCTTACCAGCCACCATCTTCCTGGGCGCGCTTTTCTTCACCGGCGCCATCGTGGCTTTTTTCCTGACGGCCGCTTTCGCCTTTGGCGCGGATTTTTTCACCGCCGCCTTCTTTCCGGCGCCTTCACGGCCGCCCACGGTTCTCGCCATGCGTTTCTCTCCCAACCAATCACGCTTCTGTCAGATTATCCACGCGACAGGGTGAATCATTCAAGGGGCGGGACGAAGCTGATCGCCGAGGGGCTGCCCGCCCGCGTCACGACTGCCCCTGGAATGCCCATGAGCCGCGGCACACCTGTATCTGTATCGATAGAAAAACCCGTGATGCCGTCACTGTCCCGCTGAATTTCCTTCCATGCCGCGCCCATCGCGGTCCGAGGTTGTGCAGCCACCCACATATGCGAACATTGGCCGTCTCCCGCCCTGGCCGGCAGGATAAACCGATCGCGTGCGGAGCGTCACCTCATGGAAGTCACCTGGTCCATGATCAGGCGTGCCATTTCCTGATCGCCGCCGATGGAGCCGAGATCGTGGACGGGCGGCCAGTGTGTACCCCTTTGGGCCCGCTCGGCGGCGATGAAGGCGGGCACGTCCACGGTCGCATGAGTGCCCTCGTTGGCGAGATAACCGATGACCGCCACGACATGGCCCCGCGCGCTGGCGAGTGTTTCAGGCACGAAAGGGGCTTCCTCCAGATACGCGACACGCACCCAGCCGAAATGTCCCGCCGCTTCCAGGCGG
>JAYVCG010000561.1:0-2653 GCA_043750075.1 Acetobacteraceae bacterium
ATGAAGACTGGAATGACCATTTACATCGTTTACAACGGCAAAAAACGAGTGGAAGCCGCGACGGCCTGACTTACAATGTCGTTTTTCAGGTACTGAACGCCGCCAATTTCGGCGTTCCTCAAAAGCGCGAACGTGTGTTCATTGTCGGATTCAGGAATGATCTGAACATTCGCTGGTCCTTTCCGCGAGAAACGCATTCACATGAATCCCTGATCTCTGACCAATGGGTATCCGAGGTGTACTGGGAACGGCATGAAATCGCGCGGAAGGCGCGTGACAAGCCACCCGTCAGGCTCAAAGAACAACTCAATGCCATTCGGCGGCGAAATGTGAGACCAAAGGATACGCTTGCCGCATGGCGCACGGTCCGTGATGCGCTGGCCGGTCTTCCAGATCCTGAGCTTTATCCGGAAGAAGCCAGTCTGATCCCAGATCACAGGTTTCAGCCAGGAGTGAAATTTTATACGGGGCATACGGGTAGTTTACTTGATCTACCCGCCAAGACCCTCAAGGCGGGAGACCATGGAGTGCCAGGTGGTGAAAATGCCCTTGTCCGGCCAGATGGCGGTGGACGCTATTTCACCGTCAGAGAATCAGCACGATTACAGACCTTTCCCGATACCTATGTCTTTCATGGAAGCTGGACGGAATCCATGCGTCAGTTGGGGAATGCCGTACCAGTGTCACTGGCTCGCGTCGTTGGCGTGAGTGTCGCTCGTGAATTGCTTGAGTGGGACAGGCTCGCGTCGCCGAAAGCGATGTCCGCCCCATGACCAGGCGGCCGCCAGGGCGGCGAGGAAGACCCATGCCGGGTTGAACATACGCCATGACCTGTCCCGTCTGCTCCACCCAGAATCCAGCCTCATCCCATCCCTTTGTATCCATCCCCTCCCAGAAATCGTGCCTTTCCCCCGCGCTGCCGCTCCCCCCAACGTTGCGCCACGCCAGGGCCACGCGCACACTCCGGCCCGAAGGTAACAACCCAGGAGGTAACAGCCATGACAGTTGCGGACCCCAACCGTGTCGTTCTGACCGGGGAAAACCCCTTCATCCGCCTCAGTGAGACGGATGGCGCCGCGTTCAGCACCAATGCCAGCTTCTGGCGGGTCATCACCTCGGGCGGCGGGCCGGGCCATGTCCTGTATGTGAAAAGCGAACTCACCGAGGACAAATGGCGCATTTACTCTGACAACATCGCCATGGCGCGCTGGTTGCAGACCACGGTGCAGGGCATGTTGAACGCCGATCTCAAGGACACCACGATCCCGGTGACGGAGGCCACGTTCAGCAAATCCGGCGACCCGCGCGATTGCTGGACCGAGACGGCGGCGGCGCATGGCGAGACGCTCAGCCTGACATGGCACGACATCGGCGATCCGCTGCTGATCCACACGTATCCCAATGTCGGACCGGACGCGCGGGCGTACGGGGTTTGCACGGTGCTGATCCCCGCTCTGGGCGCCCGCTTCACACGCAACGGGGTGCAGGCCAGGGGCATGGCTTTCCCGCGGGTCCGGGAAGACCGCCCCTTCAGCACCTGCGCCCTGGCGTTCTGCGAAAGCTGGACCGCGCCGCGGTAGGCGATCCTGAAGCACACCCTCCCGCGCGGGGGTGTGCTTCAGGGCAAAGCGCGCCGTGTTAACGGATTTTTAGCCTGTCACTCCCATGATACCACCGGGCGCCCCATAACGGGCGCCCGGCTGTCAGAACAGGAGGTCAGACGCGCGCATGGTCCATTCATTGTCCCAACGGCCATCCTCCCAAAAGTGCGCGGCACGGCTGTTCATGGGTCTCGTGGCGGCCTGCCTGGCGGCGCTCTGTCAGCCCGCGCGCGCCGATGGGACACCCGCCAGCCTCGACGCGACGAAGGCCGAATACCAGCGCCCAGCCAAGGTGCCTTACCCGCATGATAATCCTCCCGGCGAGGCCAAGGCCGATCTGGGCTACAAACTGTTCTTCGACCCGCGTTTGTCCGGATCGTCCACCATGTCCTGCGCCAGTTGCCATGACCCGGCGCTGTCCTGGGGCGACGGATTGCCCACCGCCATCGGCGCCGCCGCCACCAGACTGAGCCGCCGCTCCCCCACCATCCTCAACCTCGCCTGGGCCAAGGCGATGTTCTGGGACGGCCGCGCCATCACGCTGGAGGAACAGGCGGTTGGGCCCATCCAGGCGCCGGATGAGATGAACCAGTCGATGCCGCGTCTGGTATCGCTGCTGAACGCCATCCCAGGCTATCGCGACGCGTTCAGAACCGCGTTCCCCAACGAGCCGATCTCCGCCACCACCATCGCCAAGGCCATCGCCACGTTCGAGCGCGCCATCGTCAGCGGCGAGGCCCCGTTCGACCGCTGGATCAAGGGCGATGAAACCGCCATTCCCGAAGCGGCCAAACGCGGTTTCGTGACCTTCAACACCAAAGGCCATTGCGCGTCCTGCCATTCCACCTGGCGCTTCAGCGACGACAGTTTTCACGACATTGGCCTGCCGGGCGACGATCCCGGCCGCGGCGCGGTGATCGCGGGGGTGGAGCCGCTGCGTCAGGCGTTCAAGACCCCCGGCCTGCGCAACGTGGCGGAACGGGCGCCCTACATGCACAACGGCTCCATCCAGACCCTGGCGGCGGTGATCCGTCATTACGACCACGGTTTCA
>JAYVCG010000562.1:0-2979 GCA_043750075.1 Acetobacteraceae bacterium
CGGGTGCGCGTGATCGCCTCGATCATGCCGTTCAGCACGTCGCGGTTCTCCAGCCGGGCCTTGCCCGTGACGAAGCGCGGGTCCGTCGCCAGTTCGGGAACACCCAGAGCCCGGCAGCACCGATGATAAATGTCGTTGCCGGCGGCGGCGATGTTGATATGCCCGTCGGCGGTGGCGAATACCCCCGTCGGGATGCTGGTCGGATGATTGTTGCCCGCCTGACCCGGCACCTCCTTGGCGATGGTCCAGCGCGCCGCCTGGAAGTCGAGCATGGCGATCTGCGCGCCAAGCAACGAACTTTGCACCCATTGCCCCTCGCCTGATTCCTCGCGTTCCAGCAAGGCCACCAGAATGCCCATGGCGGCGAAAATCCCCGCCGTCAGATCGGCGACCGGAATGCCGACGCGCATCGGCCCCTGCCCAGGGACGCCGGTGATCGACATCAGCCCGCCCATGCCCTGCGCGATCTGATCGAATCCAGGACGTTCGCGATAAGGTCCGTCCTGGCCAAAACCGGAGATGCTGGCATAAACAAGACGTTTGTTGATTTTCTTCAATGATTCATAATCGACACCAAGCCGGAATTTCACATCGGGCCGGTAATTCTCCACCACCACGTCGGATCGCGCGGCGAGGCGTTTCAGCACCTCCAGCCCCTCAGGCGCTTTCAGGTTCAGCGTCAGACTGCGTTTGTTACGGTGCAAGTTCTGAAAATCCGGCCCATGCCGCTCGCCGCCCAGTCCGGAGTCGCCTTCGGGGGCTTCGATTTTAATGACATCGGCGCCCCAGTCGGCGAGCTGGCGCACCGCCGTGGGACCGGCGCGGACGCGGGTGAGATCGATGACCTTGAAACGGGCGAGCGGACCTGGACTGGTCATGGGGCCTCCATCCTGCGAACGGCCCGCCGCGGGGGGCGCGGGCCTGAGCGGTCAGCCTATCGCCGGGATGGGGAGGGAGGAAAGGCCGCCCGCTCACCGCACCAGAATATACCGCATGGTGAAATGAAACGAAATCGGCTGATCCCCCGCCTGCTTTGGCAAGGGCGGCAGTTTCGCGTCCCGGAACAGCGCCTGGAGCGCCAGATCGAGCCAGGGCGAGCCGGAGCGTTTTTCCATCTCGACCGCGATCACCCGCCCGTCCGGCCGCGTCGTCACCCGCACCCGCACCGCGCCTTGCTGGCCCAGGGCCGCCGCCTGACCGGGGTAATAGGCGTGCTCGTGAACCCAGGCGCTGAGGGCGTTGCGCCAGTCAGGCCCCACCTCGGCGTCGGTGTCGAGGGAGAAGGGCGAGGTGTCCTCGACGCCGCGGCGGCCCAGGTTCAGGGACAATCCGCCTTTTTCCGGTGAGGCGGGTGGAGCGCCAAAGGAAAACGCCGTGGGGGCCGGGAAATCGGAGGGCCGGCCGTTGGGCGTGGTCCGTTGCACCGGCGGCCAGGACCGCGCGGCCTGCTCTGGTCTGACGGGCGCGGGCGGCGGTTTCACCGGCACGGCGGGACGTGGCGCGCGTGTGG
The DNA here is from genome assembly GCA_043750075.1 of Acetobacteraceae bacterium. GTDB lineage: Bacteria > Pseudomonadota > Alphaproteobacteria > Acetobacterales > Acetobacteraceae > Rhodopila. The sequence goes on from JAYVCG010000562.1 coordinate 1,511, forward strand.
GCGCGGCGGGAGGAACCACCGGGGGCGCGGGTGGCGGCGGGGAAGGAACGGCTGGCGGCACGGGCTCCGGCGAAGCGGTCACCGGGGGTTCAGAAGGGACAGAAGGTGGTGCGGGCTCCGGTGGAGGAACCGGCGGTGGTTCGAGGGGAACAACCGGGGGGGCGGGAGGAACCAACGATGGTTCAGGGGGAACAACCGGCGGTGCGGGCTCCGGTGGAGGAACCACCGGGGGCGCGGGCGCGACGGGAGGCGCCAGCGGCGGTTCAGGGAGAACAACCGGAGGCACCACCGGCGGTTCCGCCAACACCAGCGCCATCGGTGGCGTCCCCGCACCCGGCGCCTCCACCGACGCCCCGCTTCCCTGGGCTGGAGACGCGGACGGCTCCGGGCGTGGCGGCTCTGACCGCGCCGGTCCCCCCAGGGGATCGTCTTTCGCGTCCGGAACGCCGGGTCTTTCGGGCTTGCCGCCGTTGAACACCATGCTGACGGAGGCGGGCGGGGGCAGGTCTTCCGGCACGGGCTCGCGCGGTGCCAGGAACAGAAACCCCAGCAGCAAGGCGGCGTGCAACCCGAGGGAGACAACCGCTCCCCCGGCGATCCGGCGCCGGTTCAGTCCGTCACGCGCCCGTGGCCTCAGCGCCGCCCCCCAGGCCAGAACACCGCGTCCTGGCGCCGGGCCAGACACGGGCCAGGCGCGGTTTCCTCCAGCGGGGGCGCGATGAACGGAGGCACCGCCGTGGCGAACGAAACCGCGGCGGCGCGGTTCCCGCCCCCACGCCCGCACGCGTGCGCCGTCCCGGAGTCGCGCTCCATGGTCAGGTCGCGTTCCATGGTCAGTAAGTCCGGAACATGCGGGTGATTTCGGTGGGATCGTTCGTGCGGGTCAGCGCCAGGGCCAGCAGGAGGCGGGCTTTTTGCGGATTGAGGTTGTCGGCGATCAACATGCCGTTTTCCCGCAGGCGCGTGGTCTGGAATGTGCGCCCGGACCCGGCGCGGGTGGATTGCACGACGGTGACGCCCAGGCTCGCGGCTTCCTTGAGGGCCGTGGCTTCCGCGGGGGTGGAGAAACCGGGCGCGAAACCGGCCGAGACGATCCCGCGCGCGCCCGCCGCGACGAAAGCGCGCACCGCCGTCCCATCGGCGCCCGTGTACGAATAGGCGATGTCCACGCGCGGCAGCGCGTCGAGGTCCGCGATGTCGAATTCCGTGTCCGGGGCGTGACGGCGCACCGGACGGCGGTAGAACACCACCGCGTCACCGTCCGCGTGACCCAGCACCCCGAAATCCGGCGTGCGGAAGGTTTGCAGCCGCAGGGTGGAGGTCTTCGTCACCTCCCGCGCCGCGTGGATCTCGTCGTTGAGCAGGGCGAGCACGCCCATGCCCCGCGCCTCGGGGCAGGCAGCGACACGGATGGCGTTGACCAGGTTCATCCCGGCATCGCTCGACAACGCGGAGGAAGGCCGTTGCGC
>JAYVCG010000563.1:0-5746 GCA_043750075.1 Acetobacteraceae bacterium
CTCGCCCGTCTGGCACCATTTCACGTCAATGCCCAGGATGATGTGGCGGGTTTTGGGGTGGGCGCGCAGGAAGACGCGCATCAGTTGGGTTTGTTCCCATGGGGTGGCGTCGTTCATCGCCAGGTTGGCGAAACGGGCGTGGAACGATTCGTTCAGCGCGGAAGGCCGCAGCAACCGGCTGGTGGAGGTGCCGAACACCGCGCTGTCGAAACGTGGCGAACGCGCGAGCGCGGGATAGGCGAAGCGTTGGCTCGCCGTCACCGGGGCGCGGTTGAAGGGTGGTGACAGGGGCAGCGAATCCCAGGGATCGGCCACGGTGACGAAGACGAAGATCACGCCGATGATCGCCGCGGCCGTGCCGGTGGCGATAAGGAAGAAGTGGCGCCAAAGCCCAGGCGTCACGCCGGGACTCACGCCGGGGGGCGGGCTGGAAGGATGGTCAGAACTGGAAATAAATGAAGACATTGGGCAGGCGCCCGCCAATCAGTAACAAAAGCAACGACAACACCACACCCGCTGGCGCCGCGAGCCACGGGGAGGGACGCAGTGACGACAACGCGAACCGATGGGCGGTGGGACCGGCCACCGCGACGGCACAGCCGATGATCAGGGCCGCGGCCGCCTCATTCGACAGCACCGCCGGGGAAAAGGCCATTCCGTGCGCGCCCGCCATGCTGGCGAGCATCGTGGCGGCGGCGGAAAAACCAGGCGCGCGGAACAACACCCAGGCCGTCATCACGAACAGCATCGTCAGTGCCCAGGCGAGGGGGCGTGGCAGGCGGAAGCCCGCCTGGGACCAGAGATGATTGACCGCCAGCGCCACGCCGTGCAGCCCGCCCCAGACCACGAACGTCCAACTGGCGCCGTGCCACAGCCCGCCCAACAGCATGGTCAGCACGACGTTCAGCGCCTGACGGGCGGCGCCGCCGCGGTTGCCTCCGAGCGGGATGTAAAGATAGTCGCGCAGGAAACGGCTCAGCGTCATATGCCAGCGGCGCCAGAAATCGCGCACCGACACGGCGCGGTACGGCGCGTCGAAATTCACCGGCAAGCGCAGGCCGAACATCAGCGCGAGGCCGATGGCCATGTCGGAATAGCCGGAGAAGTCGAAATAGATTTGCAGCGTATAGCCCAGGGCGGCGAGCCATGATTCGCTCATGGTCAGGGGCGTTGTTTGGGTGAACAGCGGGTCCACGACCAGCGCGAGCGTATCGGCCAGCGCGACTTTCTTGGTGATGCCGATCACGAACAGCACGAAGCCGCGGCTGAGGTTTTCCCACATGTCCTTGCCGCGCGGATCGGCGCCGAATTGCGGAATGATCTCGTTGTGACGAACCAGGGGACCGGCGATCAGTTGTGGGAAGAACGAAACGAACAGGCAAAAATCCAGCAACCCGTACACATGCCGGTCGCCGCGGCGCAGGTCGATCAGATAGGAAATCTTCTGGAACACGAAAAAGCTGATGCCGAGGGGGAGGATCAGCCGCCAGGGCTCCCATGGCGTGGCGGTCAGATCGAACACGGTGCCGCGCAGGAAATCGGCATATTTGAACAAGCCCAGTACCGCGAGGTTCAGCACCACGCCAAGCACCGGGATCCAGCGTGCCTCCGTGCGCCCGAACCAGGCGGCGATCAGCCAGTTGGCCAGGGTCAGGCCGGTCAGCAGCGGCACGAACCGCATGTCCCACCAGCCGTAAAAGCCAAGCGATGCCAGGACCAGCAGCAACTGCCGCGCCTCGCGGTGCGCCGCCAGCGCGTAGTACAGCGCGAGCACCACGGGCAGGAATCCGATGATGAAGACCTGGGAGTTAAACAGCATCAGCTTTCGTCCAGCGTCTCCAGCAGTCCCATCATCAGCGCCGCGCGAGGGGCGAGTTGCCGCCACAGGATATGCTCATGCGCCGCGTGCGCGCCGGCACCGGGACAACCCAGACCGTCCAGGGTCGGCACGCCCAGGGCGGCGGTGAAATTGCCGTCGGAGCCGCCGCCGCGGTGCTGGCGCGGTAGTTTCATCCCCAGTCGATCCGCCTGGGCACGGGCTTTTTCGTAGAGGGCGGCGATCGCTTTACTTTCGGCGTAAGGGGGACGGTTCATGCCGCCCTCGACGGTCAGCGCGCAGCCCGCCACGCGGGAGGTCAGGCCGAGGATGCGCGCCGTCATCCGTTCTCCGTCATGGGCGGAGTTGACGCGCAGATCGATCTCGCATCCGGCGGCGGCGGCGACGACGTTGGGGCGGGTGCCGCCCCAGATGGGTGCCGCGTTGATGGTGATGCCGTCATCCGGCTCCACCATCCGGTGCAGGGCGAGGATTTGATGCGCCAGCTCCACCGTGGCCGAGGCGCCGTCCTGGAACGCCGTCCCGGCATGGGAGGCCTTGCCCTCCACGCGCAGGGTGAACCGCCCGATGCCCTTGCGTGAGGTCACGCAGGCGCCGCCCGCGCCCGCCGGTTCGGGGATGAGCACGATGGCGGCGCTGGCGGCCTCGGTCTCGATCAGGGCGCGGCTGGTGGGACTGCCGACTTCCTCATCGGGCGTGAGCAGCAGGGTGATCGGGCGGCGGGTGGGGATGGCGTGGCGGAGGATGGCGCGAACGGCGTGGAAGGCGAGGAAGCTGCCGGCCTTCATGTCGTAGATGCCGGGTCCGTGGGCTTTCTCGCCGTTCACATGATACGGCATGGTGGTGAGGGTGCCGTGCGGCCAGACCGTGTCCAGGTGGCCCGCGATCAGGATGGGTTTGCCGTAACCGGGTGTGCGGGCGATCAGGCTGTCGCCGAACCCGTCGCGGCCTGGTATCCGCGTCAGGCCGGCGCCCGCCTGGGCGAGGTCTCGGGCGGCGATGTCCATCAGGCGGTTGACCGCGGCCGCGTCGGTGGTGGGGGTTTCCAGTTTCACCCAGGTGGCGAGTTCGGCCAGCAGGGCCTCGGCGCTGCCCATGTCGGCGCTTGGCATTGGTTGGTTCGTCCTTCAGGAGGGGCGCGGGATGGACGAGGGGCGGGGGCGGGGGAAGGCCGGGGCTGATTGGATCATCGCGTGGAGCCAGTTCAGGGAAGCAAGAACGGGGCGCGGGCAGAGCCCCGTTCTTACTGTGTCAACCGCGCAGCGGCGCCTGCCCCATGTCGGCCCGGCACTCGTTGATGATCTGCAACACCCGCTCCCGGTACGGCCGGTACTGCATGCCAAACTCCTGCACCAGCCGCGTGTTATCGATCATCCAGTTACCCGACGAAGCCCGCCCCCCGGTCTGCTTGTCAAAGCTGATCTTCGCGTCCGGCAGGAAGCCCCGCACGATATCAGCAAGCTCCCCCATCGAAATCGCATGACCGCCGGAACTGTAAACCGCGTGCTTCGGCTGGTCGGTCAGTAACACGCGCGCGAACACCTCGGCGATGTCATCGACATGGATCGGACAGCGCATCGCATCGGCGAACGGAAACGCGATCGCCTCCCCCCGCGCGGGTCTCGTGATGACATTCACATGATCGACCGAGCCCCGCACCTTGTCCGGACCCGTCACGTTCGCGGGACGGATCGCGGTGATCGTCATGCCATGCTTGTCGATGTAATCCTTCGCCTGGAACTCGTTGAACGCCTTATGGGAACCGTATTGCACAACCGCATGCTTATAATCATCCTCCGTCACCAGGCGTTCACCGAAATGACTCTGCTGACCGTTGACCGCGAGCGAACTCGCGAACACCGTGTGCTTCACGCCCAGAATACGCGCGGCCTCGAAACAATTATCCATGCCGACGATGTTGAGCTTCGTCGCGCGGTGCGGCGGCAGATCCTGGCCCAGGTTATAGGACAAATTGATGACACGATCGGCTTTGGAGGATTCCATGACCGAGATCACGTCGTCGAACTGCGTCACATCGCCGCGCACCATCGTTACTTTATCGCCCAGTGCCGCCAGCGCGGGGGCGTTGGGATTGATGTCCATGCAGGTGACGGTCTCCCCGCGCGCCACCAGCAGCGGGATGACGCGGATGCCGATGAAGCCGGTGCCACCGATGACGAAAGTGGTCATTGCCGTTTTCTCCCCTTATTGAGCGAACCTGAAACCAGGATCGCGCCATCGGCTCCGTTCCACAAGGGCCGGCGGCACGCGGCGGCCCGCGCGGGGAGAGTTTTCTGGCGTTTCGGCGGGGATTGGTCCAAAATCCTCCGCATGTCCGATGATTTTCACGATCATGACATCCCGCGCTGGTCCGAACACCAGGCCGATCTGCTTCGCCGCCTCGCGCGCGGAGAAGGCGTCAATGGCGTGGACTGGGTGCATGTCGTTGAGGAGATCGAAGACACCAGGCTTTCCGGACTCCACGCGGTTCAGAGCCATCTCACCCTGATGCTGGTCCATTTGCTCAAGGTGCGCGGCTGGCCGGACAGCGCCGCCGGGCATCGCTGATGTGGAGAGATCACCGCGTTCCAGCAAAACGTGAGACGGCGGTTCACGCCCTCCATGCGCCAGCGGATCGACCTCGCGGGTCTTTACGCGGACGCTCTGGAACAACTGGATGGCGAGGCATATGACGGAGCGGCTCCCCTGTCCTGGCCGCTGATCTGCCCGTTCACCCTGGATCAGCTTTCGCAGGAGCGGCGGGCCACACTGAAGGCCTGTCTCAGCGCGGCGGCTTCGGGAGGGTGAAGCATCGCATTCATGACAATCGCCAGCTTTCAGCAAGCGCCCGCCGCGAAAGCCTTGCTTATACCAACTGACTCAATCACTGACGTACCTTGCGCTCCACCGTCATGGCCCGGCGAACCGGGCCATGCGCGAAACCCCGAGGCTCAGCCCTCGGTTTCTTCCTCGACCTTCTCCGCCACCGGCCCGCTGTTGAGCCCTTTGGCGCCTGGATCGCGATCCACCAGTTCGATCACCGCCATGTTGGCCGCGTCGCCATAGCGGATGCCCGCCTTCAGCACACGGGCATAACCGCCGGCGCGATCCTTGTACCGCTCCGCCAGCACCGTGAACAGCTTGTTGACGATCACGTCATCGCGCAATTTCGCGTGCGCCAGACGGCGATTGGCCAGCCCGCCTTTCTTGCCAAGCGTGATAAGCCGTTCCACCACCGGGCGCAGTTCCTTCGCCTTGGGCAGGGTCGTGGTGATCTGCTCATGCTTCAACAGCGCGTGAGACAGGTTGCGGAACATCGCGAGGCGATGCGTGGATGTGACGCCGAGTTTCCGGCCAGCTACCCCGTGACGCATTCTTTCAATCCCTTACAGCCAAACCCGGCCAGTCCACAATCAGTCGGTTCAGGTTCAGAACGGCTCTTCCAGACGCTTCGCCAGTTCCTCGATGTTCTCGGGCGGCCAGGTTGGCACGGCCATGCCAAGCGACAGGCCCATCGTGACCAGCACTTCCTTGATTTCGTTCAGCGACTTGCGGCCGAAATTCGGGGTGCGCAGCATTTCCTGCTCGGATTTCTGCACGAGGTCGCCGATGTAGACGATGTTGTCGTTCTTCAGGCAGTTGGCGCTGCGGACCGACAGTTCCAGCTCGTCCACTTTCCGCAACAGGTTGCGGTTGAACGGCAGATCGTCGCGCGGTTCTTCCGAGCGGATTTGTTGCGGCTCATCGAAGTTGATGAACAACTGCAACTGGTCCTGCAGGATGCGGGCGGCGAGCGCCACCGCGTCCTCCGGCGTCACGGCGCCGTTGGTTTCCACGGTCAGCAGCAGCTTGTCATAGTCGGTGACCTGACCCACGCGGGTCTGATCGACGCGATAGGACACGCGGCGC
>JAYVCG010000564.1:0-3279 GCA_043750075.1 Acetobacteraceae bacterium
ACCGCGAACACGCCCAGGCTGACGCCGTCGAAGGGGGTGAAGGGGATGACGACGAGGGACAGGCCGCGCAGGCTGTAGTACCAGAACAGCAGCACCCGCGGACTGTAGCGGTCGCACAGCCAGCCCGAGGCCATCGACCCGACCAGACTGAACAGCCCGACCACGGCGAGGATCGAGGCGCCCCGCATTTCCGGAATCCCCTCATCCAGGCAATAGGCGATCATGTGCGTGTTGATCAGCCCGTTGGTCGACAAGCCGCAAATGCCGAAGGTCAGGCACAGCAGCCAGAAATCCATCGACCGTGAGGCCCGGACCAGCGCGCCGGTCGCCACCGAGAACATGTTGCCGCCCGGCGCGTGCTCGTTTTTCGCCGGTGTGATCGTGTGGCCGCCATAAGGGGGCAGGCCGATGGCGGCGGGAGATTCGGGCAGCAGCAGCATCACCAGCGGGATGACCAGGGCGATCGCCGCCGTGGTGCCGATGGCGATGCCTTGCCAGCCGTACCGCTCCGCCATCCAGGCGAGCAAGGGGAGAAAAATCAGTTGCCCGGCGGCGTTGGCGGCGAACAGCAGGCCGGAGGCGAAGCCGGTGCGCTCCTGGAACCAGCGGTTCGCCACCGCGCCCGCGAAGCCCACCGCCCCCGCGCCCGCGCCGACGCCGACCATCACGCCCCAGGTCAGGAACAACTGCCAGGGCGAGGTCATGAAGATTGACAATCCGGTGCCGCTCATGAGCACCAGCAGCGCCAGGATCATCGTGCGTTTCAGGCCGAGGCTTTGCATCAGTCCCGCCATGAACGGGCCGATCAGGCCCATCAGCATGATGTTGACCGAGATCGCCGCCGAGATCATGCCGACGTCCCAGCCAAAGGCGCGTTTCAGCGGTCCGATCATGACGCCTGGGGCGGCGCGCACGCTCACGCCCGCCAGCATGGCGATGAACACCACGCCCAGTACGACCCAGGCGTAGTGGAAGCGGCGGGCACAGAGTCTCGCGAGCCAGGCGGCGGTCATGGGGGAATCCTTTTCTCCGGCGCCTTGTTTATAGAAGGACCGTCTCTCGCGTCAGCCGGGAAAACCCCTCGCGCGCGCATGGCTGCCCTGAGGGGACGGGGTAATCGCCCGGTCAGGGTGAGGACGCAGGCCGTTCCTCTCGCCGTCATTCCCACCCATGCGCGCATTTTTCGACGCGGAGGGCGGTACGGGAGGCCACCGGTCCGGACAGGACAGGCACGCGCGCCGGTCCCGTTGCTCTGAAAGCCGTTCGCCTCTGTTCTTTGTTCCGAAAGGATGACAGGCCGCTTTTTTAACACAGATTTCAAGACGAGACCACGGATTACACAGAGCGTGGCGGTATCGTCCTGGGGCACACTTCTCTTTTCCGGCGGCGGACACGGACATGGGCGCTTCGCGCGGGGGGAAGAACTCTGTGTAATCCGTGGCCTCGTCTTGAAATCTGCGTTAAAAAAGCAGCCTTTCCACCCCCCGGAAAGGCGATGCGGGGTCGAACAATCTCTGAGCCTCCGGGAACTCCCAGAATTGCATCCTTTACTGAGCGTATCACGGTCTCCGGCCCAACCGCGAGAAACGGCACGCGGGAACGGGCGGTGCCATCGGCGGGCGGCGCTCCTTCTTCGCCGGGACACCAGACGCCGCCGTCCCCTTCCAAAGGTCCATCATCTTGAACACGGAAAAAGCCAAAGACGAAAGCATGAGGCATTGTCTCATGGTCTTCCGTCCCAACAACGGCCAGGCCCGGCTGGCCGTCTCCCCGCCAGTATGGCAGGCTACCGCCCCGGACCCATCACCGCACCGCGAGGAACCCCGTCCATGAACGACAGCCCCACACCAACCCTTGCCCCCCAAAGCATCACCACGGAATTCCAGTTCCTCTCCGGCGTCAAAATCGTCGATTTCACCCAGTTCGAGGCCGGTCCTTCCTGCACCGGAGCCCTCGCCTGGCTTGGCGCCGAAGTCGTGAAAATCGAAAATCCGAAAATGGGCGACCCTGGCCGCCGCCTGCGGCCTGGCCAGCCAGACAACGACCCGTATTATTTCCACGTCTTCAACGCCAACAAGAAATCCATCACGGTCAACCTGAAATCCGAACGCGGCCTGGCCCTCATCAAGGACATGCTGAAAAAAGCCGATGTCTGCATCGAGAACTTCGCCCCCGGCGCGATCGAACGCCTCGGCCTGAGCTATGAGGTCGTGAAAGCCCTCAACCCCGGCATCATCTACGCGCAGGTGAAAGGCTTCGGCGAAGGCAGCCCGTACGAGAAAAACCTCGCCTTCGACATGATCGCGCAAGCCTGCGGCGGCACGTTCAGCGTCACCGGCGACGCCAGCGGACCACCCACGAGGCCCGGCATCTCCCTCGGCGACACCGGCACCGGCATGCTCATGGCCATCACCATCCTGGGCGCGCTGTACAAACGCCGGGAAACGGGCGAAGGACACCGGCTCCAGGTCGCCATGCAGGATGCGATCATGCACTACATGCGCATCAACTTCGCGACCCAGGGCCTGACCGGCAAGGCGGCCGAGCGCGGCGGCTCCAAGGTGCCGGGCGTCAACAACGCGCCGATGGGCCTCTACCCCTGCGCGCCGGGCGGACCGAACGATTACGCCTATATCATGACCAGCCGCGCCAACCCCGACCATTGGGACCGGCTGCTGAAACTGATCGGACGCGAAGAGCTGATCGGCGACAAACGCTATCTCACCCCCGCCGACCGCGTGGCCCGCGAATCGGAGGTCGATGCGGTCATCACCGCCTGGACCAGCGCCCGCTCCAAGCAGGACGTGATGCGCCTGGTGGGGGAAGCGGGCATCCCGGCCGGCGCGGTGCTCGACACCATGGAGTTGCAGAACGACGTGACGTTCGAGCAGCGCGGCATCATGCAAACCATGACCCATCCGCTGCACCGCCCCTTCAAGATGCCCGGCTGGCCAGTGCGGGTGGACGGCAAACCCTCCACCCTCAAACCCTCCCCCGTACTGGGCCAGCACACCGGCGCCGTCCTCTCCGAATGGCTGGGCCTGAACCCGGACGATCTCGCCAGGCTGCGGGATGAAGGCGCCCTTGGCTGAGCCAGGTCTCCTGTTCGAGGCGCTGATCGTCCCCCATCGCAGCCTGACGAAACGCGGGCTGCGCTGGGTGATCGGCTCCGTCGCCGGGCTGGCGCTGCTGGTCAGCCTGCGCTTCTGGCTCATGGGCGCCTGGATGGTGCTGCCGTTCAGCGTGCTGGAAGCGGGCCTCGTGCTGCTGATGCTGCAT
>JAYVCG010000565.1:0-5172 GCA_043750075.1 Acetobacteraceae bacterium
CAGCCCGATCGAGGCCAGGATCGCCGAGGACACCGCGTTCACCAGCGTGGCCGCGAGATACGGCAGCAGATTGGGCATCAGTTCGAGGAAGATGATCTCTGGCCCGCTCATGCCCGACATCCGCGCGATCTCCACATACCCCCTCTCCCGCAAACTCAGCACCTGGGCGCGGATGGTGCGGGTGGGATTGAGCCAGGCGAGCGAGGCCACCACGACCGCCATCTGGTTCACCGACAGCCCGCCCCGGATCGACACGGCGATGATGATCAGCACCAGCAGGCCGGGAACGGTCAGGCCAATGTCGGCGATGCCGCGGATGAGGGTGTCCGTCATGCCCCGGTAATAGGCGGCGGTGAAGGCCAGCACCGTGCCGATGCCCACCCCCAGAAAACCGGCGATGAAGCCGATGCGCAGCGTGAGCGGCGTCCCCACCACCATCACCGCCAGCAGATCGCGGCCCTGGCGGTCGGTGCCGAACGGATAGCGCCAGGAGGGCGGCTGCAACGGGCGCACCGACAACGCGCGGGCGTCCTCCGGGTCAACCACGAAATGACCGATCACCACGAACAGCAGCAGGAACAGCAGCAGCCCGCTTCCCACGACCAGCGACATATTACGGCGGAGGTAACGGAGGAAACCACTCATCTCATGAGCGCTGGTAGCTGATGCGCGGATCGAGCATCGGATAGAACAGGTCGAGGATCAGCGTGGCGAGGCCAAGCGCCACGATCACGGTGAACACCACGCCCTGGATGAGGAAATGGTCGTTCTCGCGGATCGCCTGAAACAGCAGCGTGCCGATGCCGGGATAACCGAAGATCACCTCCACCAGCACGGCGCCCGACAGGATTTGCCCCAACGCCAGGGCCAGGGCGGTGATCTGCGGCAGGATGGCGTTGCGCAGGCAATAGCGCAGGAAGATGGTCAGGCTGGACAGCCCCTTGCTCTCGGCGAAGGTGACGTAATCCTCGCCCATCGTCGTCACCATCATGCCGCGCATGCCCAAAGCCCAGCCGCCGGTGGCGACGAGGATGATGGACAGGGCGGGGAGGACGGCGTGCCATGCCACGTCGAGGATGAAGCGCATCGACCACGCCGGGGTGGCGCCGGGCGAGTGGCCGCCGAAGATTGGCAGCAACGGCACCTGAAACGCCAGCAGGTACATCAGGATCAGACCCAGCAGGAAGAACGGGATGGCATGCAAGGCCCACAGCGGCGGCATCAGCCAGGCCATCCAGCGCGGCGCGCGCGGCCAGGCCAGCAGCGCGCCCAACACGGTGCCGATCACGAACGACAGCAGCGTGGTCAGGCCCAGAAGGCCCACGGTCCAGGGCAGCGCCTCGCCGATCATTTCGTTGACCGTGCGCGGATAGTTGGCGATCGAGTAGTTGAAATCCAGACGCGCGATATCGCCCAGGTAGTTGAGGTACTGCCGCCATACCGGCAGGTCGAGGCCGAAGCGCACCTCGTAAATCTTCACCATCTCGTCGATGCCCTGCTGCACGTAGCCGCCGAGTTGCGCCTGTTGCAGCAGCTTGGTGCGCACCGGGTCCTGACCCGACAGACGGGGCAGGAAGAAGTTCAACGAAGCGGCGAGCCAGATGATGACCACGAACACGCCGCAGCGTCTGGCGATGTCGATCAGTCGCATCGCGGTATACTCGTCAGGATCACGCCGGTTGCAACGACCACAGCACCATCGGGAAGGTCAGGTGCCAGTGCGCGCCGTTCACATAGGCGTTCTCCGCCGTGGGCCAGTTCTTCCAGTAGGTCGTGTTCATCGGGATGCGGTGATGCAACTGCACCAACTGAATGTCAGGCAATTCAGGCAGCCAGATCGTCATCGCCTTGTGGAACAACTCCTTCAATTTGCCTGTGTCGGCCGGCGGCACCGAGAACATCTCGTCCACGATCTTGTCGTATTCGACGTTCTTCCAGCGGGCGAAATTCACCTGATGCCCGCCCGGCACGGCGACCGAGGCGCTTTGATACAGTTTCAGCGTGTTATAGGGCTCGCTGACGCTGCCGCCATGACCGTAGATCGCGCCGGTGTATTGTCCCTTCTGGAAGCGATCGTCGAAATCGGGCGGCAGGGACATGCTGGCCTCGATGCCGGCGCGCTTCATCATCTCGGTCAGTACCGGGCCGATCGAGGGACCGGTGCTGCCGAAGCCGATGATGTCCAGCGTGATTTTCTGGCCCTTGGCGTCGGCCCACATGCCATCAGCGCCTTTCTTGTATCCTTTCGCGGTCAGCAGCGCGTCGCCCTTTTTCCGGTCGAACGCCAGCGTGTCGTGTTTCGTCAGCAGATCCTTGATCGCCTCCTTATAAGGCTGCAACGGCGCGTAATCGGGCATCGGCAGCGGCGAGACCTCCGAGGCGCCAAGATAGGCGACATCGATCAATTGCTGCCGGTCGATGTAGTGGCTGAGCGCCCAGCGGACGTTCTTGTCGTCGAAGGGCGGTTTTTCGTTGTTGACGTACAGCGCCACCGGCCACCAGTCGCGATAGCCGAAGGGCGGCTTCTGGCCCGAATGGGTCATGATCTTCGGGTTCTGACGGAACACGGTCGGGAAGGTCGCGGGCTGCATGCCCGTCCCCGCGTCCACCTGATTGGTGATGAGCAACTGCGCGGTCTGCTGCTCACCCGCCGTGGGCAGCCAGATGTTGCGCAGCACGGATGGCATCGGCGCGAGGCCACGCTCAGCCGCCCACCATTTGTCGCGCCGGTCGAACACCTTTTGCTGCGGCGAGGCCGCCGTGACCCGCCATGGCCCGGTCGAGACCGGCAGGCCCTTGGCGATGTCGAAATGCTTGAAGGTGGTCCAGTCCTGTCCCTCGAAGATGTGCTTCGGCACGATATAAACGCCGATGTCGTATTTATAGGTCATGAAGAAGAAGAACCGCGGCGACGGGAGTTTGAAGTCCACCACCACGGTATTGTCGTCGGTGGCGGTGGCTTTCTCGACCGCCTGCCGTACATCGACCCCCCAACGCACCTTGGGTCCGAGATCGCGCAGGCTGTTCAGCGTATAGGCCACGTCGGCGGCGCTGAACTTCTCGCCATCGCTCCAGGTGATGCCGGAGCGGGTCTTGATGGTGAGTTGCCTGAAATCGGGGGTGAACTGATAACTCTCGGCCAGCCACATATGCGTCTTGTCGGCGAAGGCGCTGTAATAGGCCAGCGGCTCGTAGATCAGATTGGGACCGTTCTGGTGGTTGGAGCCGAGGGAATACGGGTTCCACAACTCGTGATCGACCCAGCGTCCCTCCCGGCCGCCCCAGACCAGGATCATGGTGCGGTCGCGCGCCGGGGCCGCGGGCTGCGCGTTCGCCGTCTGCCAGGGCGCTTGCCACGGCAGGGCGGCGGCGGCGCCAAGCATGCCGGTCTTCAACAGGTCGCGCCGGCCTGGCCGTCCGCGCGGGGGATTCTCGGTCATGGCGCGTCTCTCCTCCGGATTTCCGCGGGTTCATTCTCCGCGGACAGCATTATGACATCCGGCACGGAGCCGGAGTTTCACCCGCGATCGTGCACTGCTTCTCATGGCCGGTGTCAAGCCGGGGTTAGCAACGGCCCGGCCTGCCTTTCCTTCTCCTCGCAACCCCATTGATCTTCTTGCCGCGCCGCGGGACAGTCCCGCCAAAGCGGAGACGATCCGCGCGCACGGCAGGGAGACACAGATGCGACGCTTCTTCAGGACAGCTTTGCTCGCGGGCATGGCGATGAGCGCGATTTCACTGAGCGCCGCTTCAACGGGCGCCGCATGGGCGCAAGGTTCCGGTTCCGCGACGATGGACGCGGCGCGCGGACGCGGCCAGGTGCTGTGCGGCATCGCCGGCAACGTGCCAGGCTTCTCCCTGTTGGACTCCCAGGGTGTGATGCGCGGCCTGGACGCCGATACCTGCCGCGCCGTGACGGCAGCGGTACTGGGCGACGCGGCGAAGGTCAAATTCGTCCCGACCACGACACAAAACCGTTTCACGGCGCTGCAATCGGGCGAGGTCGATCTGCTCTCCCGCAGCACCACCTGGACACTGGGCCGGGAAGGCAATCTCGGACTGATGTTCGCCTGGGTGAATTATTACGACGGCACCGGATTCCTGGTGAAGAAATCCGCCGGCGTGAAAGCCGCCAAGGAAATGGACGGCGCCACCATCTGCGTGCAGCCCGGCACCTCCACCGAACTCGCGGTGAACGATTTCTACCGGCTGAACAAGATGAAGTTCACCCCGATCCTGATCGCCGATCTGGCGGAAATTCAGGGCGCGTTCCTGTCCGGCCGTTGCGATGCCTATTCGACCGACGCCTCGGCGCTGGCGACGTTCCGCTTCAGCCAGGGACCAAAAGCCGCCGACCTCATGCTGCTGCCTGACATCATCAGCAAGGAACCCCTGGGCGTCATGGTCCGCAAGGGTGACGACAAATGGTTCGATGTCACCCGCTGGGTGTTCAGCGCCATGATCACCGCCGAGGAAAAAGGCATCACCAGCCAGAACATCGATACCTTCCTGACCTCCACCGACCCCGACATCCGCCGTCTCCTCGGCGTTGAGGGCGAACTGGGCAAGGCGCTCGGGCTCGATCCGAAATGGGCCTATAATGTGATCAAACAGGTCGGCAACCTTGGCGAGGTGTGGGATCGCGACATCACCCCGATGGGCGTGCCGCGCGGCATCAACAACATCTGGACCAAGGGCGGTCTGCAATACGCCCCCCCCATGCGCTGACCGGGACGAGGCAGGCGGCGCTGTCCGGGGCACGCCGCTTGCCTCACCATGCTGAGCCGCCCCGTGACGCAGCGCGGAGAAAGGGTTTCAGCAACTGTGTCGGACACCACGCTTGATCCTCGCCTGACATCCGCCCGCGCCGCGCCAAAACGCGCGCTCCGGGTGTCCTGGTCCGACCCGCGATTCCGGGCGATCGTCTGGCAAATCGTCATCATCGGCATCGTCGCCGGTATCGTCTGGTATCTGATCCACAACACCAGCCAGAACCTCGCCGCCCGCCGCATCGCGACGGGATTCGGGTTCCTCGAACGGGTGGCGGGCATCCCCATCGGTGAATCGCTGATCCCTTACGATTCCTCGCAGCATACTTATGGCCGCGCGCTGATCATCGGTGTGCTGAACACGCTGAAGGTCTCGGTCATCGGCATCATTCTCGCCACGCTG
>JAYVCG010000566.1:0-2535 GCA_043750075.1 Acetobacteraceae bacterium
ACCGGGGCGTGTTCTCCCGCGTCGCGGGTTACGTCCACGCCGTCGATGGCGTTTCCTTCCACATCGACCGCGGCGAGACCCTTGGCCTCGTGGGCGAAAGCGGCTGCGGCAAATCGACGGTCGGGCGCACATTGCTAAAGCTGCTGGAACCCACCGCGGGCAGCATCCAGGTCGAGGGCCAGGACATCACCGCCCTCGACCGGGAGGCGATGCTGCCTTACCGGCGGCGGATGCAGATGATCTATCAGGATCCGTATGCCTCGCTCAATCCGCGCATGTCGGCGGGCGAGATCGTGGGGGAGCCGCTGATCATCCATGGCGACACCCCCAACCGGGTGGAACGGCGGGAAAAAGTCGCCACTTTGTTCGAGCGTGTCGGCCTGCGGCCCAGGTTAATGGATTCGTACCCGCATGAATTCTCCGGCGGCCAGCGCCAGCGCATCGGCATCGCCCGCGCTTTGGCGCTTGGCCCCGATCTGATCGTCGGCGATGAGCCGGTCTCGGCGCTCGACGTGTCGATCCAGGCGCAGATCATCAATCTGATGATGGATTTGCAGGACGAGTTCAATTTGTCCTATCTGTTCGTCGCGCATGACCTCGCGGTGGTGGAGCACATCAGCCACCGGGTCGCGGTGATGTATCTCGGCCGAATCGTCGAGATGACGGACAAGACGACGCTGTTCGAGATGCCGTTGCATCCTTATACCGAGGCCCTGCTGTCCGCCGCCCCGGTCGCCCGCGCCCGTTCCCGCGACCGCCGGCGCATCATCCTGACCGGCGACGTGCCGAGCCCGATCAATCCGCCCTCCGGCTGTCATTTCCACGCGCGCGGCCCTTACGCGATGGCGCGCTGCCGGGTGGACGTGCCGGTGCTGCGCGAGGTGATGCCCGGCCATGTCGCGGCGTGCCATCTGCATGAGAACGGGGTGACGTTTCCGCTGGAGAAACCGGCGGGGGGATAAGGGACAGTCCGTCACTAAAACAATTTACTGATGATACGATCTCGTTCCCATGTTCCATGGTTTCTGGAATGATTCACGTCACGCAATATTCCGGAGGCGTCGAACACCAGCGTCAAAAGTTTACTGTCCTTCCTGTTCATCCCAATGGGCCACGGCCCGATGCCCTTTGTCCGCGAAGCCCAGTAAACCCATTGCACGGCCGGGGTTCCCGGCAGCGTGACTTGCTCGGACAGTTGATGAAACCGGTTCCCCGCGACCACGATACCGTCGATCTTGCTGCCTGGCGCGCCGATCAGCGCCTCAACGTCCGCGCCACGCATTGTGCCAGGCGTGAGGCGTGTCAAAAGCCGGGGTTCATTGAACAGCACCTGTTGACCATCTTCCTGGTAAGCACAGGAGGCAAGACCAGCCGCCAGGACCAGGGCGCATGCGATACCGGCCAGCCACCACCATGCACGCATTTCAGGACTCCCAGCGGAATGCGTTCACGCACGTCAATCCACTCCCGGTCAGAATTTCTCCTCCCCCGCGTGCCGCCCAGGATCGGGAAAGTCGCGATACAGCGCGAAGGTGGCGTTGGTGACGAGGGAATTGACGCCGGCATGAAACCCCTCCACCGGCTCCCGCCGTCCGGCCACGCGGTTGAACGCGGCGTCGAGCTGCGCCAGATCGCGGGTTTCGATCATGACATGAAACTCCCCCAGGCCCGCCGCACCGAGACCGAGTTTGCGGCGGGTCAGGCGAAATTCCTCGATCAGGCCTTGTTCCTTCAAATGTCCCAGGTAAGCGTCCATTTTCTCCGAGAAGACCAGATCGCCGACGCCGGGCTTCAGATCGCACCAGATATGATAAAGGTCCATGACGCCGCGATCCTTTCATTCACGCGCCGTGCCGTGTACGGGTTCCCCGCGTGAAGCGGGAGATCACGGTCCGGAAACGCACATGCCGCCAAGAAACGAGCAGTCTCCCGCAAAAGCAAACCCGGGCATCCGGAAGCGGCGCCCCCGCCTGTCAGGTGATCGGACAGCCAACCACATGCTGCTGATACGCGGGCCGCTGGCACAGCCGGTCATACCAGGCGCGCACCGCGGGCAGCTCCGGCCGTTCCAGCCCCAGATAATCCATGCCGAACCAGCGATGCGCGTGCACGCCCCACGGGATGTCGCACAGGGTGAAGCTCTCGCCCGCGATGAACGGATGCTTCTCCAGTTCCGCCTCCACCATGCGCCAGGCCTTCGCGGTATCCTGGATCGCCTGCGCGATCACGGCCATGTCGCGCTGATCGGCGGGCGTCCGCACCAGCCCCCAGAACACCTGGCTCATCGGCCGGTTGAACACGGTCTGCTGCGCGTCCATCCAGCGATCGACATTGGCGCGGGCGTGGACCTCCGCCGGGAACAACGGCGAGGTGGGCGCGTGCGCGGCGTGCAGATACCGCAGGATGACGTTGCTCTCCCATAACGTGAACGCATCCTCCTGCAAGGTCGGCACCAGCCCGGTCGGGTTCATGCCGCGGTAATCCGGTGTGTCGGTCTTGCCGAAGGCGCCGCCGACATCGATCCGCTCGAACGGC
>JAYVCG010000567.1:0-2591 GCA_043750075.1 Acetobacteraceae bacterium
TCCATCCCGGTCAGTTCGCAGATCAGCGTCTGAAAATTCACCAGGGCTTCCAGGCGGCCTTGCGCGATCTCCGCCTGATACGGCGTGTAGGCCGTGTACCAGCCTGGGTTTTCCAGAACATTACGAAGAATCACCGGCGGCGTGACGGTGCCATGATAGCCCATGCCGATCAGCGATTTCTTCAGCACGTTCCGCGATGCGAGTTCGCGCAATTCAGCGATCACCGCCGCCTCATCGGCGGCGGGCGGCAGGTTCAGCGCCTGATTGGAACGGATCGATTCCGGCACCGCGGCCGCGGCCGCGTCGTCCAGCGTGACGCGGCCGATGGCGCGCAGCATCGCGCTGATTTCGGTCCCGGACGGGCCGATATGGCGTGAGACGAACTGGTCCGCCGCTTCCAGTTCGGTCAGGAGCGCCAAGGGACTCATGGCCAGGGGAGTCGTGCCCAGGAGATCCATGCTCACAATGTCTCCAGGAACTCATCGTAGGCGTCCTGGTCCATCAGTTCCTCGAACGCGGCGGGGTCTTCGAGTTCCAGGCGGAAGAACCAGCCTTCGCCTTCCGCGTCGTTGTTGACGATTTCCGGGTCTTCCACGATCGTTTCGTTGATTTCCGCCACGCGCCCGCTGAGCGGGGCGTAGACATCGGAGGCGGCTTTCACGCTTTCGACCACGGCGCAGGCTTCCCCCGCGGCGACCTCGCGTTCCAGGGCGGGCAGTTCGATGAACACCAGTTCGCCGAGTTGCTGTTGCGCGTGATCGGTGATGCCGATGGTGACGATCTCACCATCCAGACGCACCCATTCATGGTCTTTCGTATAGCGTGTATCAGCGTTTTTTCCGGGCATCGGGGGCCTCATTCAGCGGACGTAACGATGGGGGACGAAAGGCAGCGGGACGACGGTGGCGGGCAAGGGTTTGCCGCGCACCAGCAGGGAGAGTTTCGATCCGTCCCCGGACAGGTCGCGGCGGACGTAGCCCATGGCCATGGGTCCGTTCAGCGTGGGTCCGAAGCCGCCGGAGGTGATTTCGCCGGCGATGTCTCCGCCGTCCGGGGTCAGGATGACGGTGTGTTCGCGGGCCGGGGCGCGGCCGTCGGGGCGGATGCCCACGCGCAGGCGGGGGGGGCCTTCTTCCAGCCGGGCGCGGATCGCCGCTCCGCCAAGGAAATCCCAGGTCATCTTGCGGCGTTTGCTGATGGCCCAGGTGAGATTGGCGTCGATGGGGGAGGTGGTTTCGTCGATGTCGTTACCATAGAGACATAATCCCGCCTCCAGCCGCAGCGAGTCGCGGGCGCCGAGGCCGGCGGGGATGATGTCGGGGTGTTCCAGCAGGCGGGTGGCGAGTGTCACCGCCATGCCGCGGGGGATGGAGAGTTCGTAGCCGTCCTCCCCCGTGTAGCCGGAGCGGGACACGGTGGCGGGCACGCCCGCCACCGTGAGGCGGGCCACTCCCATGAACGGCAGTGCCGCCGCTTCGGGCGCGATGCGGGCCATGATGGAGGCCACCGCTGGTCCTTGCAGCGCCAGCAGCGCGTGGTCCGTGAGTTCGGTCACGGGTGTCACGGTGTTGACATGGGCGAAGTCGGTGGTTTTGCGGCTGGCGTTGACGACGAGGAACAGGCCCTCGGCGCCGAGGTTGGCGGCCATGAGGTCGTCGAGGATGCCGCCTGTTTCCGTGGTCAGCAGGGTGTAGCGCTGGCGTCCTGGTTTGAGGCCCGCGATGTCGCCGCACACCAGGCGTTCCAGTGCCGTTGCCGCGCCTGATCCGTGCAGCATGGCCTGGCCCATGTGGGAGACGTCGAACAGCGCGGCTTTGTCACGGCAGTGCAGGTGTTCGGCCATGACGCCGCCTTTGCAGCGTGTGGCGAGTTCTCCGCTGAAATCGTATTGCACTGGCATGGCGTATCCGGCGAAGGGCACCATGCGGGCGCCATGGTGGCGGTGCCAGGCGTCGAGGGGGGTGGTCAGGAGGGGATCGGGCATCTGGGTCTCCGCGCGTGGTCATGCCTCCGGCGGGTTTGCCGGTGGTGGATGACCCCCCTCTGTCGCGGAACCTGAGAGATTCAGGGCTGGGGCCCCTTACTCCGTCGGTGCGGCGCGCACGATGGTGCGTCCGGCTTTCCAGAGATCCCTGTTCCCCGCGCGGTCCCTGATGCCTGAGCGTTTCCGGGGGCCGGTTGCGCCTTCGGCGGCGGGCGGACCCGCGCTCTCCCGCGCCGGGTGGCTGGGACGGCTCACCCTGCCGCAAACGGCACGGTCCTTCAAGGATTGTTTTGAAAAAAACGGATGGTTTCCAAAGGTGAGCCTTTGGTGGAGGTCCAGGAGGCAAAGCCTCCTGGCGGGGTCTGGGGCGGAGCACCAGGGAAGGGCAGGGCCCTCTGCCCTGGACCCGCCGTCATGCCTTGGCATGCTCCGCATGATGGCTGTAGCCCTTGGAACCCATCCATGAAGATGCCTGGGCAGTTACATCCAGTTGAAAATACCGGATTTTGCCAGGATGATTGGAGGTCCGGGCCGGAATCGAACCGGCATACGCGGATTTGCAGTCCGATGCATCACCACTCTGCCACCGGACCCCCGCTGGCTCGCG
>JAYVCG010000568.1:0-8267 GCA_043750075.1 Acetobacteraceae bacterium
TGTCTGCCCGGCCTCGAACTTCGCGCAACCGGCCTGGACCATCAGTTCGGCGGCACGCATCTGGGCGTAAGCGCGGGCGAGCGGGAACTGAATGCCCTGGTTCTGCCCGATCGGCCGCCCGAACACCTTGCGTTCACGGGCATAGTCGGAGGCTTTTTTCAGGAACCATTTCGCGTCCCCAACGCACTCGGCGGCGATCAGCAGGCGTTCGGCGTTCATGCCGTCGAGAATGTAACGAAACCCACGGCCCTCAACGCCCACCAGATTTTCAGCGGGCACGATCATGTTGTCGAAGAACACTTCGGTCGAGTTATGGTTCATCATCGTCCGGATCGGCCGGATCGTCAGACCCTTCCCCAGAGCCTCGCGCATGTCCACGATGAAGGTGGACAGCCCCTCGGTCCGTTTCGCCGTCTGATCGCGCGGCGTGGTGCGGGCGAGCAACAGCATCAGGTCGGAATGCTCGGCGCGGCTGGTCCACACCTTTTGTCCATTGACGACGTAATGATCGCCTTCCTTTTTCGCGACGGTGCGCAGCGAGGTCGTGTCGCTGCCGCTGGTTGGCTCGGTGACGCCGAACGCCTGCAACCGCAGTTCGCCAGTGGCGATCTTTGGCAAATAGGTTTGCTTCTGCTGATCGGTGCCGTGGCGCAGGATGGTGCCCATGATGTACATTTGCGCGTGGCAGGCGGCGCCGTTGCAGCCCTCGGTCTGGACGGTTTCCAGGATCGCCGCCGCCGCCGACAAGGGCAGTCCGGCGCCGCCATATTCTTCGGGGATCAGCGCGCCGAGATACCCGCCCTCGGTCAGGGCGCGGACGAAGCCGGTGGGATAGGCGCGGTCCTGGTCCAGCTTGCGCCAGTATTCGCCCGGAAAGCGGGCGCAGAGTTTCCGGACTTCCTCGCGGATTTCCGCGTGGGGGTCGGTGAAGGGCGCGTGCGTGTCCATGCTCGGTCTCCGGGTTTCGGGGTGGATTAGGACGGAGGGAGAGCGGGATCAAGGCTCAGGGTGCTGCCCTGACAACCCGCCCATGGCCCCTTGGGAGGCTTTGCCCCCTGGCTCCCCGCCAAAGGCTGGCCTTTGGAAACCATCCCTTGGAGTCTCCGGGGGCGCAGGCCCAGGTCTCGCGTGTCATCGCGGGCCGCGCTAGAGTCATCGCCACGGTCATGGGAGACCCGATCAATGAACATGCGAATCGCCTTATCTCTGGCCGTCCTCAGCCTGGCGCCCCTGTCCGCGCACGCCCAGGGGCAGAAAGCGCGGACGCTGACGATCGCGGTGAGCGGCGCGTTTACCTCGCTGGACCCGCACTATCACAACCTGGCGCCGAACAACGCGCTGGTGAGTTACGTGTTCGAACCGTTGATGCGCTTCGATCCGAAATTCCAGCCGGAACCCTCGCTCGCCGTGTCGTGGAAGGCGGTCGATGAAAAAACCTGGGAAGTCAAACTGCGGCAGGGCGTGACCTTCCACGATGGCAGCCCCTTCACCGCCGACGACGTGGTGTTCTCCTTCGCGCGCATTCCGACCTTGCTGAACAGCCCGAGCAGCTTCGTCCACACGGTCAAACCCATCACGCGGATCGAGGTCGTGGACCCGCACACGCTGCGCCTGCACACGGCGGCGCCGGTGCCGCTGATGCCCTATAACCTCGCCGGCGTCGCCATCGTGTCGAAGAAACACGCCGAGGGCATGACCACCTCGTCGTTCAATTCCATGAAATCCGCCATTGGCACCGGACCCTACCGCGTCACCAGCTTCACGGTCGGGGAACAGGCGGCGTTCCAGCGCAACGATGCCTGGTGGGACAAGAAACCGCACTGGAGCACGGTGCATTACCGCCTCATCGCCGACAACGCCGCCCGCATCGCGACACTGCGCGCGGGCGACGTGGACATCATCGATCAGGTGCCGACACGCGATGTGGCCGATCTGAAAACCAACCCCAAGGTCGCCGTCATCAGCCTGCCGGGCCAGCGGTTGATCTACCTGGCGCCCGACGTCAGCCGCGCGGCGACGCCGTTCGCCTTCGACACGGGCGGCAAACCGCTGGAAGCCAATCCGCTGCGCGATCCGCGCGTCCGCCGCGCGCTGTCGCTGGCGATCAACCGGGCGGGCCTGCGCGACCGGATCATGGACGGGTTCGCCGTGCCCACCGGGCAGTTGATGCCGGAAGGCGCCAGCGGCCATGAACCCGCCATCCCCGTGGACGCCTACGATCCCGACCGCGCGAAGAAACTGCTGGCCGAGGCGGGCTATCCCTCCGGCTTCGGGCTGACCTTCCATGGCCCGAACAACCGTTACGTCAACGACTCCAAGCTGGTGGAGTCGATCGCGCAGATGTGGACCCGCATCGGCGTCAAAACCACGGTCGAGGTCATGCCCGCCGTCACCTTCTTCAGCCGCGCCCTCCGCGCCGAATTCTCCATCCGCCTCACCGGCTGGGCTTCGGACACGGGGGAGGCGAGCAGCAATCTGATGGAACTCGTGGCTTCCTCCAATCCTGACAAGGGACGCGGCGCGGTGTTCATGCCGGATAAATACAACAACCCGAAGGTCGATACGATCATCGAACAGGCGCTGGCGACGATCGACCAGGAAAAACGGGAATCCCTGTACCGCGAAGCCGAGCGGCTGGCGATGCCCGATCTGCCGATCATTCCGATCCATCATCAGGTGAACGTCTGGGGCATCCGCAAGGGCCTGACCCTCCACCCGCGGATGCAGGAGCGGACCCTGGCCTGGGATGTCGAGCCGCAATAGGCGGCTCTCTGGCACGGGCGGTCCAAGGGGGCGGTCCAAAGGGGCGGTCCGGACTGTGACGGAAACAGCCGCCGCTTCCCCCTTCCCTCCCCCGCGTGCGATATTCTGGTCCGGACAGCGGCCATGCGCCGTGAACATCAAGGAGGATTCCAATGATCACACTCTACGGCATGGGCAGCCCCAACGTCGTCAAGGTCTTCATCGCGCTGGAGGAAGCCGGACTTCCGTATGAGGTGGCGCCGGTCGATGTGTTCACCGGCAAGCAGTTTGACGCCGATTTCCTGAAGCTCAACCCCAACGCCAAGGTGCCGGTGATCGTGGACAGCGAGGGTCCGGGCGGCAAGCCGTACACCTGTTTCGAGTCCGGTGCGATTCTGCTGTATCTCGCCGAGAAGACCGGCAAGCTGCTGCCGAAGGACATGGCCGCGAAACATGACGCCATTCAGTGGCTGATGGTGCAGATGAGCACGGTGGGTCCGATGTTCGGCCAGCATGTGCATTTCATGCGTTTCGCGCCCGCCGGGAACGAATATTCCCGCAGCCGTTACACCACGCAGGCGGTGCGGGTGTCGGAGGTGATCGAGCAGCGGCTCGCGGCCTCGCCGTATCTGGGGGGGGCGGAATACAGTGTCGCGGACATCGCCACGTATCCGTGGTCGCGCAACATTCCGGCGTTGATGGGGGCGGAGATGGCGGCGAAGTTCCCGCACACAATGAAGTGGGTGGCGGCGATCGATCAGCGGCCGGCGGTGAAGGCGGCGCTGGCGAAGGTCGATGCGGTGCGGGCGGCGACGACGCAGTTTGATAAGGCGGCGGCGCCGGACCTGGACAAGATGTTCGGGCGGGGGCAGTTCGCGGCGGCCTGAAGGTCAGGGCGCTGCCCTGAGACCCGCCAGGGACAGTGTCCCTGGACCCCATCCATGGGAGTCACCAGTGGATGAGGTCCAGGGGCTCGGCCCCTGGCGGGGCGCGGGGCGGAGCCCCGGCCTTTACATCCTTCCACGGGGCAAAGCCCCGGCAACCCTTTCACCGGAACCCCCCATGCAAACACCCACCTGGCAAGCCCGTGTCTTCGACGCCCTGAAAGCCGCCCATGTCTCCATCGTCGGCTACGTCCCCGACGCCGGCCACGCCCACCTCATCCAGGCCGCGCACGCCGACCCCGCCATGCAAGCCGTCGTCCTCACCACCGAGGAAGAAGGCATCGCCCTCGCCGCCGGCGCCTGGCTGGGCGGCCAGCGCGCGGTGCTGCTGATGCAATCCTCCGGCGTCGGCAACTGCATCAACATGCTGTCGCTGCCGGTCACCTGCCGGATGCCCTTCCTCACCCTGATCACGATGCGCGGCGAATGGGGCGAGTTCAACCCATGGCAGGTGCCCATGGGCACCGCGACTCCCCACGTCCTGACCCAGGCCGGAGTCCACGTCCGCCGCGCCGACCACGCCGATGACGTCACGGAAATGGTCGCCGCCTCCGCCGCCATGGCCTTCGACAGCCAAATGCCCGTGGCGGTGCTGTTCTCCCAACGGCTGATCGGCACCAAAGTATTCGTGAGCAAGGAAAACGGCGAATGAACGGACGCAACGACGGCACCCTCGACCGGCGCGAGGTCGCCGCCATCCTCCTGCGCGACCCCGGCGACCTCCTGGTGGTCACCGGACTGGGCTCCGCCACCTACGACGTGGGCGTACTGGGTGACCGGGACCAGAATTTCTACCTGTGGGGCGCGATGGGCGGCACCGCCATGGTCGGCCTCGGCCTGGCGCTGGCGCAACCCAATAAACGCGTGCTGGTGGTCACGGGGGATGGCGAGATGCTGATGGGCATGGGCTCACTCGCCAGCATCGCCGCCGCGAAGGCGCCCAACCTCGCCATCGCCGTGCTGGACAACGCCCGCTTCGGGGAAACCGGCTCGCAGCACAGCCACACCGGCCTGACCACGGACCTGGAGGCGGTCGCCGCCGCCTGCGGCTGGACCGCCACCGCCACCGCCCGCGACATGACGGCGGTCGAGGCGCTGCGCCCCCGCCTGCGCGCCGAACCGCTGTTCGCCGTGATCCGCATCGCCGCCGAGGAAAAACCCCGCTTCCTGCCCCCCCGCGATGGCGCCTTCGTCACCGGCCGGTTCCGCCGCGCCCTCGGGATCACGGAAAATTAGATTTTGAATTAAAACCAGCGGATATGCCATAAAAAGGAGATAAAGCTTCTTGTAACCAGTGTGATGTGAGACAGTACGCAACATTTGTCACTCTGGTATATCGGAAAAATTTCAGGCATGGTGCCAGGCTACGGGGAGAGTGGTCAACAAAGACCTGTGCGAAGCTGGTGACAATGGCCGCTCCAACACGCGATGGGTGGACGAATGGCATGATTGTGTGGCGTCAACGACCTGTACGCATCTGGCTGATGCTGGCATTGTCTGGCATCGCATGCCACGCGTTCGCCCAGGCCCATGCGCAGGAGGCCCCTAAACCCGCGCCTCCCCCGGCCGCCAGCGCGGGTTCCCCGCCTGGTTCCCCCCCTGGCGGTCCTCCGGCGGGACCGCCGCCCGTTCCCGTCAGCGTGGCGCCGGTGGTGCGCAAGGACATGCCGGTCTGGCTGCGCGGCCTCGGCACGGTGCAGGCGCTGCAAACCGTGCAGGTGCGCAGCCGGGTGGACGGCACGTTGATGCGCGTGCCGGTGGCCGAGGGCCAGGATGTCAAACAGGGCGATCTGCTGGCGGTGATCGACCCGCGGCCCTACCAGGCCATCCTCGACGCCGCCCTCGCCAAGAAACGCCAGGATCAGGCGCTGCTGGCGGCGGCGAAAGCCGACATGGCGCGCTATACCGCGCTGGCGGAGAAGGAAATCGCCTCGAAACAGAAGCTGGAGACCACCACGGCGGTGGTCGGCCAGATCACCGCGACCCTGGCCGCCGATGAGGCGCAGATCGACGCGGCCAGGCTCAACCTCGTGTTCTGCTATATCACGGCGCCGTTCGACGGACGGGTCGGATTGCGGGCGATTGATCCCGGCAACCTGCTCCGTGCCGCCGAGGTGGCCAGCGTCATGCCGCTGGCGCAGTTGCGGCCCATCGCGATCACCTTCACCCTGCCGCAGGACACTCTGCCGGCGATCCAGCGCGCGATGGCGGCGGGCAAGCCGCGCGTGGTGGCCTTTGCCAGCGACGACAAGACCGAACTCGATCAGGGCGTCCTGCTGACCATCGACAATACGATCGACACCGCCACCGGGACCATCAAGGTCAAGGCCACTTTCCCGAACACGGCCTACAAGCTGTGGCCGGGCCAGTTCACCAACGCGCGGCTGCTGATCGGCGCCGGCGCGGGCGCCCTGATCGTGCCCTCGGGCGCGGTGCAGCACGGGCAGGACCGGTTGTTCGTCTTCGTGGTCAAACCCGATCAGACCGTGATGTCGCAGACGGTCGAACTCGAACGCGACGACGGTGTGGTGACGGTCATCGCCAAAGGGCTGGAGGAAGGGCAACGCATCGTCACCGACGGTCATTCCCGCCTGCGCAACGGCAGCCGCGTGATCATCACCAACGCCCCCAGGCCCGCCCCGCCGGCCACCGCGGCCGGCGGCTGAACCGGCACAGGACAGGGTCCCGCACGCAATGAGCATCTCAACGCCTTTCATCCGGCGGCCGGTGGCGACATCGTTGTTCATCGCGGCCCTCGTGCTGGTCGGTCTCGCCGCCTATCCGCTGCTGCCCGTCGCGCCCCTGCCGCGGGTCGATTTCCCGACCATCACCATCACCGCCCGCTTCCCCGGCGCCAGTCCGGAGACCATGGCCAGCACCGTGGCGCAGCCGCTGGAGCGGCAGTTCTCCTCCATTCCCGGCATCGCCCAGATGACCTCGGTGAGTGTGCAGGGCTCGACTCAGATCACCATCCAGTTCGATCTGGAGCGTAACATCGACGGCGCCTCGGGCGACGTGCAGGCGGCGATCAACTCGGCCACCGGGCAGTTGCCGCGCGCCCTGCCCTCGCCCCCCACTTATCGCAAGGTCAACCCGTCCGAGGCGCCGATCCTTATCATGGCGGTGCAGTCCGACACGCTGCCAATGATCGAGGTCAACGATTACGCCGACACGGTGCTGGCGCAGCAGATCTCGCAGATCGGCGGCGTCGGCCAGGTGTTCATCGCCGGGGAGCAGAAACGCGCCATCCGCATCCAGGTCGATCCCACCAAACTGGCGGCGATGAACCTGACGCTGGAGGACATCAGACCCGTTCTGGTCAGCGCCACGGTCAACGCGCCCAAAGGCCAGATCGATACCCCCACCCGGTCCTACGCGATCTACAACAACGACCAGCTCAGCACCGCCGCCGAGTTCAACAACGTCATCCTTGGCTGGCGGGCCGGGGCGCCGATCCGCGTGCGCGATGTGGGCCAGGCGATCGACGCGGCGGAGAACCGCTATGTCGGCGCCTTGCAGAATGGCTCCAAGGGCGTCGTGCTGTTCATCTTCAAGCAGCCCGGCGCCAATGTCATCGAGACGGTGGAGCGGATCAAGGCAGCACTGCCCGGATTGCAGGCCGCCATCCCGCCCTCGGTCACCACCAGCATCATCGTCGATCGCACCATGACCATCCGCGCCTCGGTGCATGAGGTGCAGTTCACCCTGATGCTGTCCATCGGCCTCGTGGTGCTGGTGATCTTCCTGTTCCTGCGCAACGTCTGGGCTACCATCATCCCCTCCATCACCGTGCCGGTGGCGCTGGTCGGCACCTTCGCCGCGATGTACCTGCTGGATTACAGCCTCGATAATCTGTCGCTGATGGCGCTGACCATCGCGGTCGGCTTCGTCGTCGATGACGCCATCGTGATGCTGGAAAACATCTACCGCCACATCGAGGACGGGATGCGCCCGATGGAGGCCGCGCTGAAAGGTGCTGAGGAAATCGGCTTCACCATCATCTCCATCAGCGTCTCCCTGATCGCGGTGTTCATCCCGCTGCTGCTGATGGGCGGCATCGTCGGCCGCCTGTTCCGCGAGTTCGCGGTGGTGGTGACGATCGCGGTCACGGTGTCCGCCATCGTCTCGCTGACGCTGACGCCGATGATGTGCTCGCGCTTCCTCAGCCATCACAAAGGCCGCCACGGCCTGCTGTACCGGATCATCGAATCGTTCTTCACCGGCATGCTCGCGTTCTACCGGGTGACGCTGGACATCGCGCTGCGGTTCCGTTTCGTCACGGCGATGGTCTTCCTGGCCACGGTCGCGCTGACCGTGCATCTGTTCCTGATCATCCCCAAGGGCTTCTTCCCGGCGCAGGACACCGGCGTCATCCTCGGCACCAGCGTGGCGGCGGACGATGTGTCGTTCGAGCAGATGGGGGTGATCCAGAAAGCCCTCGCCGCCGTGATCGCGCAAGACCCGGACACGGCGGCCTACGCCACCAACTGGGGTTCCAACATCGCCGGCCAGACGCTGAACAACGGCCGCGTCTTCATCGCCCTGAAACCGTGGGAGCAGCGGACCGGCGGCTCGGCGCAG
>JAYVCG010000569.1:0-2715 GCA_043750075.1 Acetobacteraceae bacterium
ATGCGCGCCCGGTCCATGAAATCCTCCATTCCTGGAGGCCCATACGACCGGACACTTCACGAGCTACGAAAACCGGACAGATCACGAGCTAGCCACAGAATTGCCAGTGGTGAATTGCCAGTCAGGCGGCGATAGCACACGATGCGGCGCCCAGTGGCAACGGGGGAGCGAACGGCGTGGAGTTCGGCATACATATCGGCACGCGCGGCTGCATGGTCACGCGCGACAACCTCATGGCCCTCGCGACCCAGGCCGAAAGCGCGGGGTATGGCATCCTCGGCGTCGCCGATCACCTGATCGTGCCGGTCACGACCGAGGTGCGCTATCCTTACACCGCCGATGGCATCTGGCCGGGCGCCCCCACCAAGGAATGTTTCGACGCCATCGCCACGCTGGCCTTTTTCGCCGGCTGCACGCAACGGATCAAACTGCTGACCTCGGTGGCCGTGGTGCCGCACCGTCCCCCGGTACTGACCGCGAAACTGTTTCAGACCGCCGATATTCTGTCTGGAGGCCGTGTCATCGCCGGTGTCGGCGCGGGCTGGATGAAGGAGGAATTCGCCGCCCTCGGCACCCCGCCCTTCGAGGAACGCGGCGCCGTCACCGACGAATACATCCGCGCCTGGAAGGCGCTGTGGACCGAGGACCGCCCCTCGATGAACGGCAAATACGTCCAGTTCGACAACGTGGTGTTCGAGCCCAAGCCCGTGTCCAAACCGCATCCGCCGATCTGGGTCGGTGGTGAGGGCGCCCGCTCGCTCCGCCGTGTCGCGGAGCTTGGCGATGCGTGGTACCCGGTGTCGAACAACGCGCAGGTGATGCTGAACACGCCGGAACTGTTGAAGGAAGGGATCGCGCGGATGCATCGCGCGGTCGAGCGGAAGGGGCGTGACCCGGCTTCCATCGACATCGCCTATGTGTGGTTCATGCCGCCCAGTTGGACGGCGCGCGAGCTGCCGGAAGGCGGACGGCAAATGTTCACCGGCCCGGCCGATGCCATGCTAGAGGATGCCGCCGCGCTGAAGGCGCTTGGCGTCAATCATCTCATCGTCTACCTGCAACGCCCGACGATCGAGCAAACCCTGGATGTGTTGCACCGCTTCGGCGAGGACGTGGTTCGGAAATCATCATGACCAACAGACACTGGCTGGAAACGGCGCCCTTGCCTGAGATGCTGGCGGCGGCGGTGGAGAAGCGGGACGCGGCGCACGGACGGCTGGTGTCGTATTCGCGCAAGGTGTTCATTCCGCTGACCAAACTCTGCCGCGACGTGTGCCATTACTGCACCTTCGCCGAACGCCCGCGCGCCGGTCACGCCGCCTATCTGTCCGCCGATGAGGTTCTGGCCATCGCCAGAGCCGGTCAGGACGCCGGTTGCACCGAGGCGCTGTTCACCCTCGGCGACAAGCCCGAACTGCGCTACCGCGCGGCGCGGGAGGCGCTGGCGGAACTGGGGCATGAGACGACGATCAGCTATCTGCGGGCGATGTGCGCGCTGGTGCTGAAGGAAACCACTCTGCTGCCGCATGTGAACCCTGGCGTGATGACGCGCGAGGAAATCGCGTCGTTACGGGAAGTCTCCGCCAGCCAGGGCATCATGCTGGAATCCACCAGCGAGAAATTGTGCGAACCTGGCGGCGTGCATTACGGTTCCCCCGACAAGCACCCGGCGGTCAGGCTGGAAACGTTGCGTCTGGCGGGCGAACTGAAGGTGCCGTTCACCACCGGCATCCTGATCGGCATTGGTGAGACCCGCGCCGAAAGGCTGGACGCGCTGGAGGCGATTGCAGCCCTGCACGCGGAGCACGGCCACATCCAGGAAGTCATCGTCCAGAATTTCCGCGCCAAGCCGGATACGAAAC
The DNA here is from genome assembly GCA_043750075.1 of Acetobacteraceae bacterium. Classification (GTDB taxonomy): domain Bacteria; phylum Pseudomonadota; class Alphaproteobacteria; order Acetobacterales; family Acetobacteraceae; genus Rhodopila. The sequence goes on from JAYVCG010000569.1 coordinate 1,863, forward strand.
GCGCGGACGCGGAGGAACCCGGTCTCGACGATCTGCTGTGGACCATCGCCGCCGCACGGCTGATCCTGCCCGCGGAAGTGCATGTCCAGGCGCCGCCCAATCTTTCACCCGGCGTGTATCACAACCTGATCGGCGCCGGGATCGATGACTGGGGCGGCGTGTCGCCGGTGACGATCGACCATGTGAACCCCGAAGCGCCATGGCCGGCACTCGACGCGCTGGCGATGCACACGGCGGAAATGGACAAAATCCTCGTCGCCCGGCTGCCGGTGTATCCGGGCTGGAACACCGCCGGCTGGATCGACAAGAAAGTCGCCCCGCGCGTCCGCCAGCAATCCGACTCCGAAGGCTGGGCGCGCGACGACGCCTGGTCGCCGGGCGAAACGATCTCTCCCGCGCCGCGCCAAATGTTGCTGAACCGGGTCGATCCGGCGCTGGAAGCGATCATCGCCCGCGCCACCGCCGGAGCGCGGCTGAACGAGCCCGAGATTGTCCGCCTGTTCGCCGCCCGTGACGCCGATTACGAACGGGTGATTACCGTCGCCGACGAACTGCGCCGCGCCGCCAGCGGCGAGGTGGTGCGGTATGTCGTCAACCGTAACATCAACTACACCAACATTTGTTACTACCGCTGCACGTTCTGCGCCTTCTCCAAGGGTAAGACGCATGAGGCGTTGCGCGGCACGCCCTACGATCTCGATCTTTCGGAAATCGTCCGCCGCTCGGTGGAGGCGTGGGAGCGCGGCGCCACCGAGGTCTGCCTGCAAGGCGGCATCCATCCCGATTACACCGGCAACACTTATATCAATGTCTGCAAGGCGATCAAAGCCGCCGTGCCGGGGATGCACATCCA
>JAYVCG010000570.1:0-3946 GCA_043750075.1 Acetobacteraceae bacterium
TCCGGGCAGCGAATACGCCTTCGCCCAGATGGAGGAACTGCGCGAACTGACGGCGGAAGCCAAGGATGCCGGTCTCGCCGTGGTGGTGTGGAGCTATCCGCGCGGCCCCAACCTCGACCGGGCGGGCGAAACCGCCGTCGATATCTGCGCCTACGCCGCGCAGATGGCCGCGCTGATGGGCGCCAACATCATCAAGGTGAAGCCGCCGACCGCCGTGGTCAGCCTGGAAGCCGCGAAGAAAAGCTATGAGAAGTTCGACGGCTCCACCCTGGCGAAGCGCGTCGCGCATGTGATGCAGGCTTCTTTCAACGGCAAGCGGATCGTCGTGTTCTCGGGCGGTGAGGCGAAAGACCTCGATGGTCTTTACGAGGAAGTGCGCGGCATCCGCGACGGTGGCGCCAACGGCTCGATCATCGGGCGCAACACGTTCCAGCGTCCCCGCGACGTGGCCTTGGACATGCTGGGCAAGATCATCGACATCTACAAGAACAACGGGTGAGCCGCGCCATGGCCGGGGAAGGGGAGGCGGGATGCCGGATTTACCTCATCACCCCCCCGGCGCTGGAGCCCGTGGCGTTCGCCGCCCGCCTCGCCGCCGCGCTTGATGCCGGCGACGTGGCGGCGGTGCAACTGCGGTTGAAGGACGTGGATGACGATACCTGGAAACGCGCCATCGACGCGCTGCGGCCGGTGACGCAGAGCCGCGGTGTCGCGTTCCTGTTGAACGACCGCGCCGATCTGGTGGTGCCCTCCGGCTGCGACGGCGTGCATGTCGGGCAGGAGGACATGCAAGCGAAACAGGCCCGCGCGTTGCTGGCGCCCGGCCTGACCCTGGGCGTCACATGCAAGGGCAGCCGCGACCTCGCCATGGCGGCGGGGGAGGACGGGGCGGATTACGTCGCTTTTGGCGCGTTTTACCCGTCCACGACGAAAGAGGTGAAGAATTTGCTCGACCCGGACATCCTGGCGTGGTGGTCGGAGATGATGGAGCTGCCATCCTGCGCCATCGGCGGCATCACGGCGGAAAATTGCGGGCCTTTGGTCCGGGCGGGGACGGATTTCCTGGCGGTGGTTGGGTGTGTGTGGAACCATCCCGATGGCCCGGCGGCGGGGGTGAAGGCGCTGAACGCGGCGATCAAGGCGGCGTCGGGGTGAGGGGCGGCGTGGCTGCCGCGATGGAGCCCTTCCGGAGACAGACCTGTGAAGCCAGGGAGGTCAGGATAATACCAACTGATCTTGTCTCTGACCTACTGGCCCCCGTTCTGTCATTCTCCGGCCCGGCCGCGGGATCCCTCGCGGCACGATGCTGGCGGGGATGGCCCGGCCATGACGGTGCGGTGCGGAGTGCGTCAGTGGTTGAGTCAGTTGGTATGAGTTCTGTTCATCCTGATGTTCGGATGCATACGCGTTTCTGGAGACGGACATGACCGCGCGCGCCATGGATGACCCGGTTCTCAGACGCTTCAAAGCCGCGCTGGTGGCATTGTACGGCGACCAGATCGACCGGGTGGTGTTGTTCGGTTCCAGAGCGCGAGGCGATGCACGGCCTGATTCCGATTACGATGTCGCGGTATTTCTGAAATCGCTTCCCGATCGCTGGAAAGAACTCGACCGCCTCGCTGACCTGAGGATGGATTTCCTTGACGGCACGGGCGCGTTTTTCGATACGAAACCTTATCTTGCCGCGGCGTATCAGGAACGCACGCCATTGATGCGTGAAATCCGCCGCGACGGAGTGGATGTATGAGTCCGGAGACCGGATATTTTCTGGACAAGGCGCGCAAGCTGATCGGTGAAGCCGATGCCATGCTCACGATCTCTCTGCATGACGCGGCCGGACGCGCGGCTTATCTCGCGGGGTTTCACGCCGCGCAGGCATTGATTTCGGAAAAGACGGGAAGATCGGTGAAGACACACAAGGGTGTCCATTCCGAATTACACAGATTGACCAAAGACGATCCAGACTTCACGCCCGATTTACGGAGTTTCCTGTCACAGGCGTATAATCTGAAAGCCATCGCCGATTACGAAACAGACCCTGACGCCGGGATATCGCCGGAACGCGCTGTTTCCGCCGTGGAAACGGCAAGGCGTTTCGTCGCCTTTTTTGAAAACATTCTGTCGATCACCGGTTTAAAAGGCAATTCTGGTGTTTCAGAATGATGCCCTCCTGACCGGCTCCATTGATCGGCTCCATTGATCGGCTCCCTTGATCGGCCTGGGCGGCGAGAAGACGCGCGGCGGAAAGCATGATCCGTGCCCGTCATGGTATGAGAAAGCGGAACGGTAACGGGCCATCCAGCCTCTGCCAAACCAGCACCAGACGCGCCTTCCGCCTCCCGAACCCCCGCCTCCCGCGGTCCCCCGTCCTCTGCTATCGTTTCAGACTCCATCGGAGAAAGCACATGGCCGACCCCTTGATCGTCGCCCGGTCCGGCGACACGGATTTGGCCTTGCTGCCCGCCCTGGCCAACCGGCACGGCTGCATCACGGGCGCCACGGGCACCGGCAAGACCGTCACCTTGCAGGTGCTGGCGGAGAATTTTTCCCGCATCGGCGTGCCGGTGTTCATGGCCGACGTGAAGGGCGATCTCACCGGCGTTTCCCGGCCTGGTACGCTGTCGGAGCGGATGAAGGCACGGCTCGATTCACTGAAAATGACCGAGCCCGCGTGGCAGGGGTGCCCCGTCACGCTCTGGGATGTCTGGGGTGAGCAAGGCCATCCGATTCGCGCCACCGTTTCCGACATGGGGCCGCTGTTGATGGCGCGGCTGCTGAACCTGAACGAAACGCAGGAGGGCGTGCTGGCGCTCGCCTTCAAGGTCGCGGACGATAATGGATTGCTGCTGCTGGATCTGAAGGATCTGCGGGCATTGTTGCGGTTCGTGGGCGACAACGCGGCGCGGTTCAAGACTCAGTATGGCAATGTTTCTTCCGCCTCCATCGGCGCCATCCAGCGCGGGCTGTTGCAGATCGAGGCGCAGGGCGGGGAAAAATTCTTCGGCGAGCCGATGCTGAACATCGAGGACATGATGCAGACGGTGGACGGCAAGGGCGTCATCAACATTCTCGCCGCCGACCGGCTGATGAACAGCCCGCGCGTTTATGGCGGCTTTCTGTTGTGGCTGCTGTCCGATCTGTACGAAAAACTCCCCGAGACCGGGGATCGTGACAAGCCCAAACTGGTGTTCTTCTTCGACGAGGCGCACCTGCTGTTCAATGAGGCGCCACAGGCGTTGCTGGACAAGGTGGAGCAGGTGGTGCGCCTGATCCGCTCCAAGGGCGTGGGGGTGTATTTCGTCACCCAGAACCCGCTCGACATTCCCGATAAGGTGCTGGCGCAGTTGGGCAACCGGGTGCAGCACGCGCTGCGGGCGTTCACGCCGCGCGATCAGAAGGCGGTGAAGGCGGCGGCGGAAACGATGCGCGCCAACCCGGCGCTCGATACCGAAGCGGCGATCCTGGAACTGGCGGTGGGGGAGGCGCTGATTTCCTTCCTGGATGCCAAAGGCACGCCGTCCATCACGGAACGCGCGTTCATCGTGCCGCCCGCTTCCCGGATTGGACCGATCACGCCGGAGGAACGCCAGGCATCCCTCGCCAACTCCATCATCGCCGGGGTGTATGAAGCCGCCGTCGATCGCCAGTCCGCGTTCGAGATGCTGCGCGACCGTGCCGGGGGCGGACAGGCCATGCCGGAAGAAGCGCATGAGGCCGCGCCACCCCTGTCAGGCGCGCAACCCGGACCAGCTCAGGAAGCCAGTGCCCCACAGGCCACGGGCGGCGGGCTGTGGGGCGGATTGTCCACCATCCTGTTCGGCACCACCGGCCCGCGCGGCGGCCATCACGCGGGCATCGTCGAGGGCCTCGCCACCAGCGCCGCCCGCACCCTGGGCAGTGCGGTGGCGAGGGAAGTGCTGCGCGGCGCGCTTGGCACGCTGTTGGG
>JAYVCG010000571.1:0-3867 GCA_043750075.1 Acetobacteraceae bacterium
TGGGGCATACCGCCCTCGATGGCGTCGCGCACGCGGGCGATGAGGGCATCGGTGAGGGTGGTCGCGGCGCGATCGACGACGAGGGTGAGGACATGGGTCATGGGCGCCGTATGCGGCGGGATGGGACGTCAGGCAAGGTATGGATCAAGAGATGGGTGAGCTGCCGCATGCGTTGATCGTCGCGGGGCCGACATGCAGCGGCAAGTCGGCGCTGGCGCTCGGCCTCGCGCAGGCGCTGGGCGGCGTGGTGATCAATGCCGATTCCATGCAGGTCTATCGCGAGTTACGGATCGTGACGGCGCGGCCGACCGCGGCGGAGGAGGAGGCGGCTCCGCATACGCTGTATGGCGTGCGGCCGGCGGCGGAAGCGGGGAGTGTGGCCTGGTGGCGCGATGCGGCGTTGGCTGCCATGGCAGAGGCGCATGCGGCGGGGAAGCTGCCGATCCTGTGCGGTGGCACCGGGATGTATTTCGCCAGCCTGACGGACGGGCTGGCGGACATTCCCGATCCCGGCGAGGCGGCGCGGTCCGAGGCGCGCTGGTTGCTGGCGGAGCAGGGGCCGAAGGGGTTGCATGCCGCGCTGGCCAAGGTCGATCAGGCGACGGCGGCGCGGCTGCGTCCGTCCGACAGCCAGCGTGTCGCGCGGGCCTGGGAGGTGTGGCGCGGCACCGGGCGCGGGCTGGCGGCGTGGCAGCGCGACGGGGCGCGACCGGCGCCGTGGCGGTTTTCCGCCATTCTTCTCGACCCGCCGCGCGATGCCTTGCGCGCGGCCATCGCCGGGCGGTTTTCCGCCATGCTGGCCGAGGGTGTGGTTGGTGAAGTGAGGAACCTGTTGGCGCTCGATCTGGACCCTGCGTTGCCCGCGATGCGGGCGCATGGCGTGCGCGAAATCGCCGCCCATCTGCGTGGCGAGATCACCCTCGCGGAGGCGGCCGCGCGCGCCGAACTGGTCACTGGGCAGTATACCAAGCGGCAGGCGACGTGGTTCCGGCACCGAAGATTAGCGGATTCCGATCGCGCGCATATTATCCATGCGCGAATTGCGGGTCTGACGCAATTTTCGGAAAGTGAATGGGCCGAAATCTTGGCGTTTATTCATGGCTGGGGTTGACGCCGGGCGCCTCCGGGAATAGGTGTGCGCCCATGAGCCAGTCCCATACCCCCATAGAGTCAAAAGGTGGCGACACCGAACTCCAATCCGGCGAACTCCAGTCGGGCGCCGAGGTTCTCCTCCGCGCGCTGAAGGATCAGGGCGTAGATGTGATTTTCGGCTATCCCGGCGGTGCCGTATTGCCGATCTACGACGCGATCTTCCAGCAGAACGCGATCCGCCACATTCTCGTCCGCCACGAGCAAGCCGCCGTGCATGCCGCCGAGGGCTATGCGCGCAGCACCGGCAAGGTTGGCTGCGTGCTGGTGACGTCCGGCCCAGGTGCGACCAATGCCGTGACCGGGCTGGTCGACGCGCTGATGGACAGCATCCCGATCGTCTGCCTGACCGGCCAGGTGCCCACCCATCTGATCGGCAACGACGCGTTCCAGGAGGCCGACACCACCGGCATCACGCGGCCCGTCACCAAGCACAATTACCTGGTCAAACGGCCCGAAGACCTCGCCCGCGTCGTCCACGAGGCCTTCTACGTCGCCCGCTCCGGCCGTCCTGGGCCCGTGGTGATCGACCTGCCCAAGGACATCCTGATCAATCCCGCGCCCTATGCCGAGGCGCTGCCCTCCCACCCCAGCTACCGGCCGCGCACCGAGCCTGACCTCGGGGAAATCCGCCGCGCCGTGGCGCTGCTGAAACAGGCGAAGCGGCCAATGATCTATACCGGCGGCGGGGTGATCAACGCCGGTCCGAAAGCCTCGGAAGGCCTGCGTGAGTTCATCGCCCTGACCGGCTTCCCGGTGACCAACACGCTGATGGGTCTCGGCGCCTGCCCGGCGTCCGATCCGCGGTTCCTGGGGATGCTGGGGATGCACGGGACGTACGAGGCGAACCTCGCGATGCATGGCTGCGATGTCATGCTGAACATCGGCGCCCGTTTCGATGACCGCGTCACCGGGCGGCTGAACGCGTTCAGCCAGCATTCGCGGAAAATCCATATCGACATCGACCGTTCCTCGATCAACAAGAACGTGCGGGTGGAAGTCGCCATCGTCGCTGACGCGGGCAAGGCGATCGAGGCGCTGCTCGCCGCCTGGAAGGCCGATACGGCCCCGATGGACGCGCCCGCGCTGACCGCGTGGTGGCGCCAGATCGACGAATGGCGGGAAAAGAAAAGCCTGAGTTTCGTGCAGGACATGACGCCGGGCGCCATCATCAAACCGCAATACGCCATCCAGCGCCTCTACGAAATGACCCGCGCCCTGGGCAAGGAAGTCTTCATCACCACCGAGGTCGGCCAGCACCAGATGTGGGCCGCGCAACACTTCCATTTCGAGCGGCCGAACCGCTGGATGACCTCCGGCGGGCTTGGCACCATGGGCTATGGGCTGCCCGCCGCGATGGGCGTGCAGGTGGCGCATCCCGACGCGATGGTGATCGACATCGCGGGCGAGGCCTCGATCCTGATGAACATCCAGGAAATGGGCACGCTGGCGCAGTACCGCCTGCCGGTGAAGGTGTTCATCCTCAACAACCAATACATGGGAATGGTGCGCCAGTGGCAGGAACTGCTGCATGGCGGGCGGTATTCCGAAAGCTATTCCGCGGCGCTGCCGGATTTCGTCAAACTGGCGGATTCGTTTCACGCGAAAGGATTGCGCGCTGCCTCGATCGAGCAACTGGACGCCGTGATCCATGAGATGCTGACCAGCGACATCGCCGTCATCGCCGACATCGCCGTCGATCAGAAGGAGAACTGCTTCCCGATGATCCCGAGCGGCGCCGCGCACAACGAAATGATTCTCAGCGCCGGGTCCGAGGAAGAAGCCGCCGCGATCACCGATCAGGGCCTCGTCCTGGTCTGAGTTTTTCACCCCACGCCGGAACGGGCGAGCCCAGGAGAGGGGTCTCGCCCGTTGGCGTTCGCAGCGGATTGAAACCATGTCCGGGTCACACGATACCACCACACGCACCGCGACGATCTCGGTGCTGGTCGATAACGAGGCCGGCATCCTGGCCCGCGTCACCGGCCTGTTCACCGGCCGCGGCTACAACATCGACAGCCTGACCGTCGCGGCGGTGGAGGCGAGCGGCACGCTCAGCCGCATCAATGTCGTTACTTCCGGCACGCCGATGGTGATCGCGCAGATCAAGGCGCAACTCGACCGTCTGGTGCAGGTGCATCGCGTCGCCGATCTGACCGCGGATGGCCCGCACGTCGCCCGCGAGATGGCGCTGGTCAAGGTGATCGGCACCGGTGAGAAACGGGTCGAGGCCCTGCGCATCGCCGAGACTTTCCGCGCCCGCGCCGTCGATACCACCATCGGCAGTTTCGTGTTCGAGATCACCGGCTCCTCCGAGAAACTCGACGCCTTCATCGACCTGATGCGTGACCTTGGCCTGGCCGAGGTATCCCGCACCGGTGTCGCCGCCCTGGCCCGCGGCACCAGCACGCTTTCAAGCCTGTTCCACTCCGACCGCTGAAAAGGAACCAACCCATGCGCGTCTATTACGATCGCGACGCCGACGTGAACCTCATCAAGGGGAAAAACGTCGCCATCATCGGCTATGGCAGCCAGGGGCACGCCCATGCCAATAACCTGAAGGACAGCGGTGCGAAGAACCTCGCCGTTGGTTTGCGTCCCGGCTCCACCGGTGTCGCCAAGGCCGAAACCGCGGGCCTGAAGGTCATGGACCCCGCCGAGTGCGCCCAATGGGCCGATGTCGTGATGGTGCTCACGCCTGACGAGGGCCAGGGCGAT
>JAYVCG010000572.1:0-8504 GCA_043750075.1 Acetobacteraceae bacterium
GGACACGGAGATTGCCGGTCTGCTCTGACCCTCCATGCCAGGCACCCAGATCAATCTGAAGGACGCGCTGCCGGAACGGGCGACGCTGAAGATCGAGCCTGAGGAAACCCTGGCCGTTGATCTCCCGCATCTTGCCCCCACCCCCGTCCCTGCTACCCTCCGCCCCCCACCACCGGAGCCCAAGCGATGCCCGTTGTCGAGACCGAACGCCACGGACAGATCCTCGTCGTCCGCATGAACCGGCCCGAGCGCCTCAACGCCCTCAGCCACGAGATGCGCACCTTGCTCGCCGAGACCTGGACCGAATTCCGCCACAGCGACGCGCTGGAAGTCGCCATCTTCACCGGCACCGGCCGCGGCTTCTGCGCGGGCGAGGACATGCAGGAGTCGTTGAAAAACGGCGTCCCCGGCGGCAGGCGTCCGGCGCTGGAAGACCCGTTCATGTCCGGCGCCCTGGAAAAACCCGTCATCGCCGCCGTCAACGGCTTCGCCATGGGCGGCGGCTTCATGCTGGTGGAGCGCACCGATTTGCGCCTCGCCGTCCGCGGCGCCGTGTTCGAGGTCTCCGAGGCCAAACGCTGGCTGTTGGGCGGCTACAACCACGGCCACATCGCCAACGTGCCCTATCCCATCGCCATGGAAATGGCCCTGGGCTTTCGTTTCACCGCCGAACGGTTCTACGACATCGGCTTCCTCAACCGCCTGGTCGAGCCTGACGCGCTGATGCCCGAGGCGATGAAGATGGCCGAACATCTGCTGACCTTGCCCCCCGCCTCCCGCGTCAACACCGTCCACATGATGCGTCAGATGCGCCCCGAGCCGGCCGAGACCATGAAACGCCTCGCCGCCGCGCTGCACGACCACGGCGCCAAAAGCGATCTGATGGAATCCCGTGCCGCCTTCGCCGAGAAACGGGCGCCGGACTTCAAGGGCTGGAACGATCCGGCGGACCGTTACCGCCTGCCAAAGGGCGAGTAAGGCTCAGCGCACGTCCACGTCTTCCCAGAACCCGAAGCGGTCGCGCACCGCTTCCATTTTCGGTTGCGGGGCTTCGTAGGACCAGGCGTTGCGGACATGCCGTTCGCCGTCGATCACCACGTCGTAGAAGCGCACGCCGTGCGGGCAGCGAAGATCGTCCTCCGTGCGCGGTGAGGCTTCCAGCCAGTCCCGCCGCACCGTGCCGGGCGGGAAATACGCATAGCCGCCGGTTGAGACGATGTCGTCGCTGGCGGCGATCTCGTGGGTTTTCAGCGTGGCCTTCATGATGGGCTCCTGGAGAAACAGGCATCAGGCGGGGGGAGACTGTTCCAGACGTACTCTCTCAAGAAGAGAAGAACAATGGACGGGTTCCAAGGGCTGCCGCCCTTGGCGGGTGGTCCAGGAGGGCAGAGCCCTCCTGGCGGGTCTCAGGGCAGCGCCCTGACTGATGGCTCCGCGGGGCGTTGCCCCCGTGCCCCACCAGGAGACTCTGCCCCCTGGACCCCCACCGCCCTGCCCTTGGCATGCTCCGCAGGACGGCTCGCCTTTGGAAACCATCCATCACTGATACCGCTCGCCATGCAAATCCGTGCGCAGCACCGCGCCATGCGGCGCCGCCTCCCGCGCCTGCTCGTAATGCACCTGATGCCGGGTCCGGTACGCCACTGTCGGCCGGTCCACGAACGCCATCCGCGTGCCCGCGTCACGGATCATCTTCCACAAGAACTGATCCGTCTCCGCCGCCCGATCCTGAGCCTGCAAAACCCAGGCGATCAAATGCCGGAACGCGGGCCGGAACACCAGCAGACAACTCGTGTCGATGTAATGCACCCCATCCACCGTCGGGCACTTGATCATCGGCGTGCCATCCAGCCGGTGCAGCATCCGCGCCGAGGCCACCGCGTCCAGCCGCGCGTTCGCCGCGATCTCCGCCAGACCATGCAAATGGTCCGGATAATACCAGTTATCCGCGTCGAGGAAGGCAATCGCGTCCGCCTCCTGCGCCATCGCGTTGTAACACCCGATCAACCGCGGCGTGTTGCCATAATCGCGATAATTACGCTGCAACACGATATGCGTGCCCTGAAACTCCGGGATTTGCGCCGGCGCGGCGCCGTCGCACACCAGGATGTGGCGGGCCGGCATCGTCTGAGACTTCACGCTGGCATGGGCCTGATGCAGCCATGCGGCGTTTTCCTGGTAGTAGGGCGTGACCACGCAAATTTTCATCGAGGCGTTCGCTTTCCCGGTATGCGACAAGAATTCAACCGGGGGCTTATACCAGCCCGGACGAACAACGGGGACTGGATTCGCACATGGTCAGACTGCTTGGCCTGGACCCTGGACTGCGCTTCACCGGCTGGGGCGTGATCGAGGTGGACGGCAACCGTCTGCGCCATGTCGGCGACGGCGTCATCGCCACCGACAGCGCCGAGGCGGTGCCGGACCGGCTGAAAACCCTGCACGAGGCGCTGATGGCCCTGCTCGACCGCATCCGCCCGGATGAGGCGGCGGTCGAGGAAACCTACATCAACCGCAGCGGCTCCGCCTCCCTCAAACTCGGTTACGCCCGCGGCGTGGCGCTGCTGGCCCCCGCGCTGGCCGGCGTGCCGGTCACCGAATACGGCGCCAAGACGGTGAAGAAATCCGTGGTCGGCACCGGCAACGCCGACAAGGATCAGGTGGAGATGATGGTCCGCCGCCTGCTGCCCGGCGCGCTGATCCGCCGCTCCGACGCCGCCGACGCCCTGGCCGTCGCGATCTGCCACGCGCACCACCGCGCCTCGACCCTCGCCTGGACGGCCCGCGCCACGGCGCGCGTGGGGGCGGCCCGCTGAGCACTGGCCCGCTGAGCACTGGCCCGCGCCCGGAAGGGCGGATTCCGGCCTGAAGGCGGATCACCCCGCTGGCCTGAAGGCGGACCATCCCATGGACAAAAATCCTCATGGCGCGCGGCTGTCTCCGAAGAGTTTTCGGAACATAAACCTTGACGCGGCCGAGTAATAATGAAAAAAAGCCTATATTCAGATGATGCGGGCTTTCGTTCATGATATCCACCAACCAGTCCATCCTCAAAACCGTCGCCCATGACATGCTCCTGGGCCTCGTCCAGGCAATCGGCGACCGGCCAGAAGACACCGCCGCGCAACGTGAAAGCCGATCGCGCGAGGTGGTCCACGCCGTGATGGCGTTCGAGCCGCGCGATCCCGTGGAAATCCTGTTCGCCAGCCTGGCGGTCACGCATTTCCATCTGATTCTCGATTCCACGCGGGACGCCCTGCGCGGCCAGGCCGGAATGCTGAAACTCCGCACCAAGACAGGCATCGTGAGCCTTGGCCGCGGCCTGCACGGGTTCCTGAAAGAATTCCGCGCGGCCCGCGCCAGACCCATGCAAGTGGAGGATACGCTGTGCGATACGCCGCCGCCCCCCGCGGCCAAACCTTCCACGCCGAACCCCCCGGCCGCCGCGCCGGTGGAGCGCGGCAACAAAACAATGGCGGCGGACAGGCCGGCGATGCTGCCGCCCTTGACCCGGACCGCGGCCTCGATCGGGGCGATGCTGGCGATGACGTCACCGCCTCTCATGCCCAAAATGGGAACGCCGGCTGGTCCCGCCGCGCCCGTCCGGCGCACGGGAAACGATCAGGGGTCCGGTAACTGAACAGCCGCGCGAGGAACACGGCTTTCGGAACAATCCGCCAGAAACAGCACGGCACGTGGCACACGGCTGTGGCCAGGAAACGGAACCACGGAAAAATCGCGCCTTCCTCCGCCCGAAGGGCTGACATCACGTGGCCAGGGAAAGCATACGGCCAGACCCAGCGGACCCTCTGAGCGCCTGTTTGACTGGATGCTCACCGCCTGATCAGGAAAAAGCGAGGAATAACACGGATTACACGGAGCGTGGCGGCATCAGCGAGCGCTTTGTGTCTCCCCCATGACGAGCGGGTCAGGGTTCAACGCCCCCTTGTCTCTGTCCCATTCCTTCCCTATACGTCTTCCCATGACCCGCGCCACGCGCCTCATTGCCCTGACCGCACACGCTTTCCCGTGCGGTTCCGTGCGCCGGTCCATTCTCCTCCTTCGACTTATTCGCCCCTGAGCGTTTCGCCGGGTTGAATGACGCCGGCATCGCTCAGGGGAACCTGAGGCAAGCCGCGCGATCAGAAAAGTTCAAGGACACACTCCCATGCCCCTTCATCATCCCAGCTTCGGCGCGTTGGAAGACGGCCGCGTCATCATTTTCGACACCACGCTGCGCGATGGCGAGCAATCGCCGGGCTTTTCAATGAATCTCAACGAGAAGATCCGCATGGCGGAGGCGCTGACCGAACTCGGTGTCGATGTGATGGAAGCCGGGTTCGCCATCGCCTCGCCAGGGGATTTCGAAAGCGTGAAGGCCATCGCGGAAAGCATTGGCCAGCGCGCCGACAGTCCCGTTCTGGCCAGCCTCGCCCGCGCCGGGGCGCAGGATGTGATGGCGGCGGCGGAGGCGCTGAAAAGCGCCAAACGCAAACGCATCCATATCGTGATCGCCACCAGCGAACTGCACATGAAGCACAAGCTGCGCATGGAACCCGATGAGGTGATCGCCGCCACCATCGCGTCCATCAAACTGGCGCGTCAGCACGCCGACGACGTGGAATGGTCGGCGGAGGACGCCACCCGCTCCGATCCCGATTTCCTGGCGCGGTGCTGCGAAGCGGCGATCAAGGCAGGCGCCACCACGATCAACCTGCCCGACACCGTGGGGTATGCGATGCCGGAGGACATGGAGAAGATGTACTCGCAGATCCGCGCCAGGGTGCCGGGGATCGAGACCGTCATTCTTTCCACTCACAACCACAACGATCTGGGCATGGGCGTCGCTAACACGCTGGCGGCGATCCGCGCGGGCGCGCGGCAGATCGAGACCACGATCAACGGGATCGGCGAGCGGGCGGGCAATGCCTCGCTGGAAGAAGTCGTGATGGCGATCCGCACCCGCCCCGACGCGATGCCCTACAAGAACAACATCCAGACCACGCATTTGCTGCGGCTGTCGAAATTGCTGGCGACGGTGACGGGGTTCGACGTGCAGCCGAACAAGGCGATCGTCGGCCGCAACGCTTTCGCGCATGAGGCGGGCATTCATCAGGACGGCGTGCTGAAGAACGCCGCGACCTATGAGATCATGACGCCGGAATCCGTCGGTTGGGCGAAGAACTCCCTTGTACTGGGCAAGCATTCCGGACGGGCGGCGTTCCGCGACAAGCTGAACACGCTTGGCTACAAGATCGGCGACAACCAGTTGAACGACGCGTTCCGCCGTTTCAAGGATCTGGCCGACCGCAAGAAGGTGGTGTTCGACGACGACATCGTGGCCCTGGTCGATGACGAGGTGATGCGCGATCACGAACGCATCCGTTTCGTCTCCCTTGATGTGCATTCCGGCTCCAGGATCGAGCCCCACGCTGAACTGGAGCTGGAGATCGACGGTGTGGTGAAATCGGGTCAGGCCAACGGCGATGGCCCGGTCGATGCCACGTTCAAGGCGATCCAGGCGATTTTCCCGCACTCGGCCAATTTGGTGCTGTTCTCGATTGGCGCGGTGACCGAGGGCACCGATGCGCAGGCGAAAACCACCGTGCGGCTGGAGGAAAACGGCAAGATGGTGGACGGGCAGGGGGCGGACACCGACACGATCGTCGCCTCGGCGCGGGCCTATGTGCATGCGTTAAACAAGCTGCTGGTGAAACGCCTGCGCACCGAACCTCAGGCGCTGTCGGCCTGAGAAAAGGCTGAGCCCTTGGAACCCGTCCATTGGAGTGGGTCCAGGGGCCAGGCCCCTGGTGGGGTCGAGGGGCGAAGCCCTCGCCTTTTCTTCCTTCCTTCCAGACATGGGTAATCCCATGAGAAAAGCGCCGCATGATCCGCGTCAACGACCGTCTGAGCCTGGACGAACGGGAAATCGAGGAAAGCTTCATCCGCGCCTCGGGCCCAGGCGGACAGAACGTGAACAAGGTTTCGACGGCGGTGCAGTTGCGCTTCGATGTGCGAAATTCCCCCTCTTTGCCCAATGCGGTGCGGGCGCGGATGGAGGCGTTGTGCGGGCGGCGGCTGACGCTGGATGGCGTGCTGGTGCTCACGGCGCAGGCGTTTCGCAGTCAGGATCGTAATCGTGTGGCGGCGCTGGCGGCGCTGGTTGATCTGGTGCGCCGTGCCGCTGTTCCGCCCGTGCCGCGGCGTGCGACGCGGCCCACGCATGCGTCGAAGCTGCGCCGTTTGGATGAGAAGTCGCACCGGGCCGGGGTGAAGCGGGGGCGGATCGTGCGGCCGGATAAGGAGTGAGCGGGGCAGCGCCCCGTTCAAACGATCGCCGGCCGCCCAATGTCCAGCCGGCAAAACCCCGTTGGCCAGTCAATCACCCCCACGGCGGCATACGCCTTCTCCCGCGCCGCCATCACCGTCTCCCCGGTCGCGCACACCGTCAGTACCCGCCCGCCCATGGCGCGGACCCGCCCCTCGGCATCCGCCTCCGTCCCGGCATGAAACACCTGAACGTCAGGCACGGCGGCGGCACGATCGAGACCCTTGATCTCCCCCCCCTGCTCAGGCGAGGCCGGATACCCCCGCGCCGCCATCACCACGGCGACCGCCGCCGTATCGAACAGCCGCAGATCGAAATGCGCCAGTTCCCCATCGCACATGGCTTGCAGCGCGGGCAGCAGATCGGACCGCAACCGGCTCAACAGCACCTGACATTCGGGATCGCCAAACCGGACATTGAACTCGATCAGTTTGGCGCCCTCCGCGGTCAGCATCAGACCGGCGAACAACACCCCCCGGAACGGCGTGCCCCGCCGCGCCATCGCCGCCAGAACCGGTTTGATGATCCCCTCGAACGCCGCCCGCTCCTGCGCCGGGGGGAAGAACGGCACCGGCGCGTACGCCCCCATCCCACCGGTATTGGGACCGGTATCCCCATCCCCCACGCGCTTATGATCGCGCGCCGAACCCAGCAGCACCGCCGACTGGCCATCGCACAGGGCGAACAGGGAGACTTCCTCCCCCACCAGACATTCCTCGATCACCACGGCGGCGCCCGCCTCCCCGAACTGCCGTTGCTCCATCATCGCGTCGATGGCGGCCAGCGCCTCCGCCTCGGTCGTGGCCACGACCACGCCCTTGCCGGCGGCGAGGCCATCGGCCTTGACCACGATCGGGGCGCCACGGCGGCGGACGAAGGCGCGCGCGGCCCCGGCCTCCTCGAAGCGTTCCCAGCGGGCGGTGGGGATACCGGCCTCATCGGCGATTTCCTTGGTGAAGGTCTTGCTGCCTTCCAGTTGGGCCGCCGCCATGGTGGGCCCGCAACAGGCGATCCCGGCGGCTTCCATCGCGTCGGTGATGCCCGCGACCAGCGGCGCCTCGGGGCCGGGCACCACGAGGTCCACGCGGCTGGCCTTGGCGAAGGCGATCAGAGCCGGAAAATCCATCACGCCGATCGGCACGCATTCGGCCACCGCGGCGATGCCGGGATTGCCCGGCGCGCACCACAGTTTGTCCAGCAACGGACTGTTGCCGATGGCCCAGCAGAGGGCGTGTTCGCGGCCGCCCGATCCGATCACCAATACGCGCATTGCTCTCTGCCCCTGGTTCCGTCGCCGCGCCGTGTAGCATAGGCTTCGGGTCATGGACGATCCTCGCGTGGCGATTCCGCCTTCCACCAATCTCCCGGAGTTCTCGGTTTCCGAGATTTCCGGCGCGATCAAACGCACGCTGGAGGGCGAATTCGGCCGTGTGCGGGTGCGCGGCGAGATCACCGAGATGAAGCGGTATCCGTCCGGGCACATCTATTTCTCGCTCAAGGACGAAGCGGCCAAACTGTCCGGGATCGTCTGGAAGAACGCTGTACCCCGCCTCGGCCTGGTGCCGGAGAACGGGGTCGAGGTGATCGCGACCGGGCGGATCTCCGCCTATGGCGAGCGCTCGTCCTACCAGCTCATCGTCGAGCGGATGGAATACGCGGGGGCGGGGGCGCTGCTGGCGCGGATCGAGATGCTGCGCCTGCGCCTCGCCGCCGAGGGGCTTTTTGATCAGGACCGCAAACGCCCTTTGCCCATGCTGCCGCGGGTGATTGGGGTGGTGACGAGCGAGCGCGGGGCGGTGATCCAGGACATCCGCGCCACCATCGCCCGCCGCTTTCCCCGGCATTTGCTGGTCTGGCCGGTCGCCGTGCAGGGGGAGGGCGCGGGCGCGCAGATCGCCGCCGCCATCGCCGGATTCGATGCGCTGACGGAAGGAGGGCCGGTCCCCCGGCCCGATGTGCTGATCGTCGCGCGCGGCGGCGGCAGCCTGGAAGACCTGATGGCGTTCAACGAGGAAATCGTGCTGCGCGCCGTCGCCGCCTGCCGCATCCCGCTGATCTCGGCGGTGGGGCACGAGACGGACACGACGCTGATCGACTTCGTGTCCGACCGCCGCGCGCCCACCCCCACGGCGGCGGCGGAGATGGCGATCCCGGCGCGGGCCGATCTGCTGGCCGA
>JAYVCG010000573.1:0-3016 GCA_043750075.1 Acetobacteraceae bacterium
GGGCAACCGCGACCAGTTGGTGCAGGTGATCCTGAACCTCGTGAAGAACGCCGCCGAGGCCACCGCGGGCATGGCGCATCCGGAAATCATCCTCAGCACCGGCTTTCAGCATGGGATGCGGATCGCCGTGCCAGGCTCCACCACGCGGGTCGATCTGCCGTTGTATGTCGCCGTGCGCGACAACGGGCCCGGCATTCCCGAGGACATCCGCCCGCATCTGTTCGAGCCCTTCGTCACCTCCAAAGCCTCGGGCAGCGGACTGGGCTTGTCGCTGGTGGCCAAGATCGTCGGCGATCATGGCGGGCTGATCGAGGTGGACAGCAAGCCGGGCCGCACCGAATTCCGTCTGCATCTGCCGGTCGTTTCCGAAAAGGATCTCGATTGATGACCCCGCCGACCGTCCTTATCGCCGACGACGACCGCTCCATCCGCACCGTGCTGACCCAGGCCCTGGGCCGCGCGGGGTATCAGGTGCGCAGCACCGGCAACGCCGCGACGCTGTGGCGCTGGGTCGAGGACGGGGAGGGCGATCTGGTCATCACCGACGTGGTGATGCCCGACGAGAACGGCCTCGATCTGATCCCGCGCATCAAGAAAATCAGGCCCGATCTGCGGGTGATCGTCATGAGCGCGCAATCGACGCTGATGACGGCGGTGAAGGCCGCGCAACGCGGCGCGTTCGAGTATCTGCCCAAACCCTTCGATCTCGCCGAACTGATCTCCGTCGTCGGCCGCGCTTTGTCGGTGCCGGTCGAGCATGTGAAGATCGCCCCCGAGCCCCGCGATGCCGAGGAGCGCCTGCCGCTGATCGGGCGCAGCCCGTCGATGCAAGAGATTTACCGCACCATCGCCCGCCTGACGACCGCCGATCTGACCGTGATGATCAACGGCGAATCGGGCACCGGCAAGGAACTGGTGGCCCGCGCGCTGCACGATTACGGCAAACGCCGCGCCGGTCCGTTCGTCGCCGTCAACATGGCCGCCATCCCGCGCGAACTGATCGAGAGCGAGCTGTTCGGCCACGAGCGCGGCGCCTTCACCGGCGCCACCAACCGCACCCAGGGCCGCTTCGAACAGGCCAATGGCGGCACCCTGTTCCTCGACGAGATCGGCGACATGCCGCCCGAGGCGCAGACCCGCCTGCTGCGCGTGTTGCAGGAGGGAGAGTTCACCTCCGTCGGCGGCCGCCAGCCGATCAAGGCCAATGTCCGCATCGTCGCCGCCACCCACCGCGACCTGCGCAACGCCATCCGACTGGGCCAGTTCCGCGAGGATTTGTTCTACCGCCTCAACGTCGTCCCCATCCGCCTGCCGCCGCTGCGCGAGCGGGTGGAGGATATTCCCTTGCTGGCGCGTCACTTCCTCGACCGCGCGCGGGAGGACGGGCTGCCGATGAAGATGCTGGATCAGGGCGCGCTCGACCGTCTGAAACAGCATTCCTGGCAAGGCAACGTGCGGGAACTGGAAAACCTGATGCGCCGCCTCGCCGCCCTGTGCCCGGACGAGACCATCGGCGCCGAGGTGATCAAAGCCGAACTCACCGAGGCCACCTTCCCCCAGGCCGCCGCCCCCGGCCAGCCGGTCCGCGCCGACCCCGAGACCCTGTCCCGCGCGGTGGAACGCCACATCAAGGACTTCCTCGCGGCGCACGATGACGGCATGATGGTCACCGGCGTCTATGACAAGATCATCGCCGAGGTGGAGCGGCCCCTGATCCGCCTGACCCTCGCCGCCACCCGCGGCAATCAGATCAAGGCCGCCGCCATGCTCGGTCTCAACCGCAACACACTGCGCAAGAAAATTCGTGACCTGGAGATCCCGGTCATTCGTGGTGTGCTCTGAATTCTACACCGCGTCCGCGCGAAAATCCGTGAAGCCGGGCCTCTTTCCTCGCCGCACGGATTTTCGCGTGAGCGGGTCATGGTCGCGCGTCTCGGGATCGCGACAGAGTTATTTGACTTTGATCATTTGCATTTGGCGCGATGCCAGGGGGAATCTCACGGCTTCGCCGGTGTCACGTTTTCTGGTTTCGCGCGCCGCGCGTGCCGGCTGGTCCTGACGTGATGGCCCTGGCGTGATGGCCCTGGCGTGAGGATGGCGCGCGGGGGACGGACGCCGCGTCGCGGGAAGATCATTTTATGGGCGCGGGCCCTGGCCGGATTCATGTCGCCCGTGGCGATCATTCTCCCGTGATTGTTACTGAATCATCGTGACATCCCCGATGCGGGATTCGTCAGGCGCCCATGAAACAATGCCCATGAAACAATGCTCATGGAACAATCATGGAACAATGCTCATGGAACACTATCGCGCTTCCTCGCGGGCCGGACGGGTTTCGAGGCGCGTCCTGGCGGTATTTTCCCTCTGGATCCCCCCTCTGGATCCCCCCTTTGGCCGCCAGAAAATACCGGCGCCCGTCCCGGAAGTCTTTTCCACCGCCAGGCCGCGCCCGGTTCACGCGGCGCCGAACTGGATGCTTGTCCGCAACAGAAATTGTTCCGCGTCAATTCAGTGTTAATTCTGCGCGAATACGCTTGACTCCTTGTGTGAAAATGGCTCTTTACGTTCCGTGGGGCCTGTCTGGAATCGTGGCCCCGCTGACAGGCTGGAAAATTGATTTCGGGCAGTTGCGACAAGTGATACGAAACAATTGGTCAGAAAACATGACTGTCGAAGTGATTGGCATCGGCGGGCGTGGCGTCCAATCTGACCAAATCGTAACGTGGCCGCAGGGGAGAAGACAGGCGGCGTGGCGCATGATCCTGGAACGCATTGCCCAGATGCGGACCGGCGGCCGGCGCGACGCCATGGACTTCTGCCTCCCCCCAGCGGTTCCTTTCATCGTCGCCCGGCCGCCCCCGATGCCAGCCTGCCAGGTGTCATACCGATCGGATTCCACGAAAGGTCAGGCCCCCATGGCTACCAACGAAACCGCGGAAAGTCTGGTGAACGTCCTGAGGGACACCATCGTCTCCCTCGTGCGCCAGGACGGCCCGGACCTTTCCGCGCGCCAGTT
>JAYVCG010000574.1:0-6008 GCA_043750075.1 Acetobacteraceae bacterium
CGCGGCGGGCAATCTTCTGGGCGCGCGGGTGCTGGTGATCGGCGCCGGTCCGATCGGGCTGGCGGTGACGCTGTTCGCCCTGTTGGGCGGGGCGCGGGAGGTGGTGGTGAGCGAAATCGGCGCGGCGCGGCGGGCCAAGGCGGCGGTGCTCGGGGCGCGGGTGATCGACCCGGCGGTGGACAAACCCGGCGCGGCCGAAATCATCTTCGAGTGCGTCGGCGTGCCGGGCCTGCTGCGCCAGTGCATCGACATGGCGCCCTCGCGCGGCAGGATCGTCGTCGTGGGTGTCTGCCGGGGCGAGGACACGATCCTCCCCCGCATCGCGATCCGTAAGGAACTGAGCCTTCAGTTCGTGCTCGGTTACACGCGGGAGGAATTCGCTTTGGTGCTCGATCTGCTGGCCGCCGGACGGATCGACCCCGCGCCGCTTATCACGGGCGTGATCGGCCTGGATGACGTGCCGGCGGTGTTCGAGGCGCTGCGCCTGCCTGGAGATCATGCCAAGGTGCTGATCGACCCGGCGCTGTGAGGGGGGCTTTGGAAGGGGAGATGGTGACGCGGTGTTCCCCGCCGCGTCCGCCCGGCAAACCGGAGCGGCCCCGACCCTGAGCGTCCTGTCCATGGTCCGTGTCCGGGCCGCGGCACGCGAAAGAAAAATACACCACAAAGGCACAAAGGCACAAAGATTTCTTCGGAAATTCAGGGGAGTATCTTTGTGCCTTTGTGCCTTTGTGGTGAAATTTCCCTCCTTTCCGGCGGCACGGCGTGGAGGAAGTCATGCCGCCGGGCCGGTCAGCCGGATTTGACACGCGGCCCCAAAACCCTTGATCCTCGCGCGCCCAAAGAGGCGGGGAAAGAGGCATGGTCCGTGTGGAACGCCGGTCACGGGACGTGCCCACCCATCGGCCCGCTGTGAGCAGGAACGGGAACATCCGCATGACATCGATCGATTACGCCAAACTCTACAGCGACGGCCTGCCGGACCCCGCTCCCCGTTGGGCGCCGTTTCCGCCGTATTATTTCGTGGGCGGCAACAATGATCCGGAACAAATCCCCGTCGAGGGGCTGGTCGAGGCTGCCGCCTCCGTGCTGCGGCGCGAGGGAGCGAAACTGGCGATCTACAATCTCGGCCTCGGCCCGCAGGGGTATCCCGGACTGCGCCAGTTCGTCGCTGAGCGGTGCAACCGGTTGCGCGGCACCAAACTCACCACGGATGACGTGATGATCGTCACCGGCTCCGGCCAGGGGCTGGACATGATCAGCAAATTGCTGGTCAACCCAGGCGATACCGTGCTGTGCGAGGAATTTTGTTACCAGGGCGCGCTGAACCGTTTCCGCAAACTCGGCGCGAAGATCGAGCCGATGAAGCTCGACGGCGACGGCATCGTGATCGAGGCGCTGGCCGCGCAGCTCGCCGCGTTGAAGGCGAAGGGCATCACGCCAAAATTCATTTACACCATCCCGACCATCCAGAACCCGACCGCCAGCATTCTGCCCCTCGACCGCCGCCACGCATTGATAAAGCTGGCGCGGGAATACAATGTCGCGATCTTCGAGGATGAATGTTACGCTGATCTGCTGTGGGAAGGCGTCGAGGCGCCGCCCGCGCTGTATGCGCTCGATCCCGGCTGCGTCATCCATCTCGGGTCATTTTCCAAATCCCTCGCGCCCGCGCTGCGGCTTGGCTATGTGGTCGCGGAGTGGGAGATCATGCGCCGCCTGCTGCCCCTGAAAGGCGACAGCGGCACCGGCGCGCTGGATCAGATGGTGGTCGCGGAGTATTTCTCGAAACACTTCGACAAACATTTGTCGCATCTGAACGGCGTGCTGCACGGCAAACTGAACACCATGGTCGAGGCCGTGGCGCGCGAATTTGGGTCCGCCGCCGAAATCTGGGCGCCCAAGGGCGGCATCTTCCTGTGGATCAAACTGCCCGACGGCATCGACACCCGGAAATTGCTGAAACCCGCCGCCGAAGCCGGCATCGTCTTCAACGAGGGTCCGGCATGGGCCGTCAGCCCGGATAATTCCACCTCGCATCTGCGGCTTTGTTTCGCCATGCCGGACAAGCAGACGATCCGGGACGGCGTCGCGGCCTTCGCCAAAGTCTGTCACGAACAAACGGGAATTCCCGTTCGCGGTGGGAATGTGCAACGATGACCTCCTTACGTGGAAATAACGGCCCCCGCTACCGGCATGCCGCGGACGAATCCGCGCCTTACGAGACGATTGGCGTCGATAAGCTGACCCCGATCATCGGCGCGGAGATCAGCGGCGCCGATCTGTCGGGGGCGTTGTCGAACCGGCAGATGGATGAAATTCACCGGGCGCTGGCGGAAAATTCCGTTATTTTTTTCCGCGATCAGACGCTGACCCAGGACCAGCATCTGGCGTTCGGCCGCAATTTTGGGGATCTGCATTTGCACCCCGCCGCGCCGCACGCGCCGGGCCATCCCGAACTGATGGTCATTCACGCGGACAAGGAGTCTCCCCGCGCCAATGGCGAAGGCTGGCACAGCGATGTCTCCTGCGACACCGCGCCGCCGATGGGCAGCATCCTGTATATCCGGCAAACCCCGCCCAAGGGTGGCGACACGCTGTTTTCCAGCATGTACGCGGCGTACGAGGCGCTGTCGGACCGCATGAAGGCCTATCTCGACGGGCTGACCGCGCTGCATGATGGCGAGGACGCCTATCGCGGCACCTACAAGAACCTTGGCGTCCAGGACAAGCCGGTCTATCCGCGCGCGGAACATCCGATCGTGCGGACGCATCCGGTGACGGGCAAGAAAACCCTCTACGTCAACCGCGGCTTCACCCGCCGCATCCTTGGCGTGCCGCGTGATGAGAGTGCGGCGATCCTCGATTATCTCTACACCCACGCGGAAAATCCGCTGTTCCAGTGCCGCTTCCGCTGGCAGCCCAACTCGGTCGCCTTCTGGGACAATCGCTGCGTGCAGCATCGCGCGATGTGGGATTACTGGCCGCACACGCGCTCCGGCTTCCGGGTCACCGTCGCCGGCGACAAACCTTACTGACCGCCGCGGGCGGCGAACCTGTTGAAAGCACGAACACCATGCGCCTTGGCATTGTCACGATCCCCCGCGGCGAACTTCCCGCCGACGGGCATTCGATGACCGATCATCTGATGACATTCGCCCAGAAGGTGGAGGCGCTGGATTTCCACGGCCTCTGGCTGACGGACGCCTTCGCCCGCGGCCGCCCGACGCTCGATCCGCTGAGCGTCATGGGCCTGTTGTGCGCCGTCACCAAACGCATCGAGCTTGGCACCTGCGTCATCCAGGTGCCGGTCCGCCATCCGGTGGAGCACGCGCATCGCGTGCAGACCATCAACCTGCTCTCCGGCGGACGCTTCCGTTTCGGGGTCGGCACCGGCTCGACCAAAAACGATTTCGAGGCGGTGCAGGCGGATTTCGAGACCCGCTTCAAGGTGCTGCCCGGCATGATCGACGTGATGCGCCGCACCTGGAACGGCGAGGCGGTGTATGGTCCCGCCCTGACCCAATGGCCAGGCACCGAGGGCGGGCCCCAGATCATGCTGGGCGCCTGGCGCAGCCCGCGCTGGATCGCTCTGGCGGCGAAACTGGATGGCTGGATTTCCTCGGGCATTCACAGCAAATGGGAAGATGTCGAGATCGGCACCCGCATGTACCGCGACGCGGGCGGCAAGCGCGCCATCGTGGCCAACATCTTCGCCGATTTCCGGCCCAATCCCGAGGGCTCGCCGATCGGCCGGCCGCTGACGATCTCGTTGATCTGCGCGCCCGCCAAGGCGCGGGAGCGGCTGAAACGGCTGGCGGATACCGGTGTCGATGACGCGCTGATCGTCTGTCCGTTCGACGACCCGTCGCAACTGGAAACGATCCGCGGGCTGATCTGAGAGCTTGTTTGACTGGACATGTGCTGCCCGATGATGGAAAAACAAGGTTTTAACACGGATTACTCACCAGCCGGTATTTCAGGCTACAGATTTAATCTTAAATATGTAGATTATAACAGGGTCTATCCAAGAGCGTATGCAGCCTCAAATACCGGCTGGTGAGTAATCGGCAGAAGGTGGTTTTCACAATTCCTTCGCGAGCCGTTTCGTGACCAGAAGTATCATGCTGTGTGGAGCAGGGTCTGAACGGTGAAGCCCGGCCTGTCGTAACGCAGGCGGAGGCGCTTGTTCTCCGGCGCTCAGGTGCCGGTGGGCTCGACCGGGGCATGATGGACAAGAGAATGGTGCGTGCTGATGCAACCTGATCAGAAAATGTTCTCCAACGATCATCGGTTCCGTCCCGCCCGTCGCGTTCCCACGCTTCCCTGGCTATACTGACACCGGGAAGGTCAGGAGACGGCCATGATGAACCACGAAGGCGCGAAAAACATCGCGTTTGTCGGCCACACCGATCAGGGCGGACGCGGCGACGGCGTGCAGGTGATGGTGGCGCGCGGCCATGCCTATGTCGGCACTCGCGTCAGCCGCGGCGTGATGGTCACGGACGTGCGCGACCCGCGCCATCCAAAACCGGTGAATTTCGTGCCAATCCATCCCAGTTCCTGGTGCATGCACCTCCAGACGGCGGAAAATCTGCTGTTGTGCATCGAGGAACTGGACCTCAAGGCCCTTTTGTCCGCCAAGGATTATTACAGCGGCTCCAACCAGGTCGATTCCGCCCGTTACGGCAAACGCGGCGAGGATTTCTCGGCGGGCATGCGCGTCTACGACATCTCCGACCCCGCCAACCCCCGCTCCATCGGTTTCATGGAAGTCCAGGGACTGGGGTTGCACCGCATCTGGTGGACGGGGGGACGGTATGCCTACGCCTCGGCGCTGCTGGACGGGTTCACCGATCACATCCTGATCGTCATCGACCTCGCCGATCCCGCCAAACCGCGGGAAGTGGGGCGCTGGTGGATCCCCGGCATGCACACGGCGGGCGGCGAAACCCCGTCCTGGTCCAAAGGCCGGTACGCCCTGCATCATGCGGTCGTCGAAGACGACATCGCCTATGGCTCGTGGCGCGACGGCGGGCTGACCATCCTCGACGTGAAGGACAAATCGGCGCCGAAACTGATCGCGCACCGCACCTGGTCCCCGCCCTTCGGCGGCGGCACCCACAGCGCGCTGCCGCTGCACGATCGCGATTTGCTGGTGGTGGCCGACGAGGCGACACTGAACATCGACCAGGAGCAAATGAAACGCACCTGGGTGTTCGACATCCGCCAGAAGGACAACCCGGTCTCCATCGCCACGTTCCCGACCCCGGCCGATCAGGATTACGTGAAGCTTGGCGGCCAGTTCGGGCCGCACAATTTGCATGAGAACCGGCCCGGATCGTTCCGGTCCTCGACCACCATCTTCGCCACCTGGCAAAGCGCCGGGGTGCGGGTGTTCGACATCACCGATCCGTACCGGCCGGAGGAAACCGGCTATTTCGTGCCGCCGCAACCCGCGAAATGGATGGAGCCGATGCGCGGGCGGGCCAAAATGCGCCATACCGCCGATCTGTTCGTGGCGGAGGACGGGTTGATGTATGTCACGGATTACGACGCCGGACTTTATATCCTCCAATGGAAAGGCCACTGACCATGCAAGTTCTGATGTCGGCCTCACTGGTTTTCGCCGTCCTCCTGGTGCTGATCATCATCACCATCTTCGCGGGCGTGAAAACGGTGCCGCAGGGCCAGATCTGGACCGTGGAACGGTTCGGCGCCTTCACGAAAACCCTGTCGCCAGGCCTGAGTTTCGTCGTTCCCTTCGTTGACCGGATCGGCCACAAACTGAACGTGCAGGAACAGGTCGTCGATATTCCGGAACAAAGCGTCATCACCCGCGACAACGCCACCGTCGCGGTCGATGGCATCATCTATTACCGCATCATGGAGCCAGAGAAAGCCGCTTATCAGGTGACGTTCCTCACCGTCGCGCTGACCACGCTGGCGATGACCAACATCCGTTCCGTGGTCGGCGAACTGGAACTCGACGCCACGTTGTCGTCACG
>JAYVCG010000575.1:0-2754 GCA_043750075.1 Acetobacteraceae bacterium
CGCCGCCCGGTCCCGGCCCGGCAGCGTCATATAGGTGTTGGCGGCGTAATCGCGTTCGATATGCAGCCCCATCCGCAGCGCCGTCTCGGTGACCGTCGCGTGCGCGCGCTGCTCTCCGGGGCCATACGGATCGCGGGTCACGCCCGGCGCATCCAGGCTGTCTGCCCGCAGCATTTCGAACAGCCGAGTTGCCAAGCCGGTCTGGGCCGCCACTGCCGCCGCCACCGCCATCGGTTCGATCCCGGACGCCGGGATTTCAGACATGAACCCGAACATTTCGCCTCTCGTTGGTGTTGGTCGCTTTGTTACGAGCCATCTGGGAATAACAAAAGATTGTACCCTGTTTTTGTTGAAACGGCAGCTAAATTGGCGTTGAGTTAATTTCCCGCCAGACCACCAAGACGCTGCGGTCCAGTCGTTATCGCGAGATCACAGTCGTGGAGGTGACGTGTCATTAACCCCAGCGGCATCATTCCGGAAATTGGGGCTTGGAACCCGGCAGCGACGGCTGAACCGATCCCTCCTGCTTTCGGCGGCGTGGCGAGCCCTGGTGGCGATCATTGTCGTGGCCGGCCTTGCACCGCGGGCCGCCGTGGCTGACGCCGCCGATGTCACCGTGCTGGCGCCGGGCGTGGTGTTCTACGGGCGCCCAGCCTCCGGCGTGATCGGCGCGCAGGACGCGCTGCGCGATTGGCCGCGCTTAGCGCAAGCGGTCGCCGCGGAAATTCCAACGGGTGTCACGTCTGGCGTGTTGTTCGCGCATTTCTATTCGGTTGGGATGCCGGATTTCAGCTCGGCCGAATGGGTCTTCGTGGGGCTGACCGGGTCGGCGGGGGAGGCGACGGCGGAGCTGCTGCGGTTCTCCTTTAGCGGCCTCCGGCCGATCGCATCGTATCGATGGGCGCTGCCTCCAACGGAAATCGACGCACGGCGCGCGACGACCCTCCTTCTGGCGCATCCACGCTTTGCCGGCGCGCAATCCGGTCACGCGGTCCCGGACGAGATCGGCGGCTTCTACTTCTTTGTCCGCGCCGCAACCGATTTCGGTGGCACCGAGGTGCTGACGAAAACGGGCGGCAAGCTCGTTTTTGCCGCAACCACCATCTACCACGGAACCGGGCAGCTGCTCGTCCCGCCTGACCGCTGATGTCGATGGGCCCGTTATGCAAAATTCAAACAAAGGGAGTGGGTAAGATGCCGGGACTTCGCTGGATGCTTCTGCTGATCGCCGCCGGCCTTGCAACCTCGCCGGCGCTGGCGTTGGACAAATCGGTAAAGGCGATCGGGGCCAGGCCCGCCGACCTCAAGGAAGTCGGTATCACCGGCATCGATGGGACGGGTGTGAAGATCGGGCAACTCGAGGGCGGCAACCCGCGCGTGACGCATAAGGCGCTCGTCCCGAAGGTCCTCGTCTTCAATGGTGCGATAACGGGAGATTTCGAGAACGATCATGCAACGCGGGTTGCTGGCGTGATGGTCAGCCACGGCGGTGCAGGGGCAGACAAGGATAAGAAGGGGGTCGCCCCTGGTGCAAACGTGTATTCCTTTGCGACGACGTCAAGCACTGGCGCGGGCAAGGGCGCCGACCCCCGCATCCATCATAAGGCTCAGATGATCGAGGGCGCCGATGCTTTGATCGACAAGCTGGGCGTGCAGATCATCAATTTTAGTGCGGGTCAGCGAGCCCCTGAGAAGATAGGGGCCGACGGCACAAACCAAATCACCCTGGCGGTGGACTACTACGCCTTCGCGAAAAACATCATCTGGACCCAAGCTGTCGCCAACGATGGCCGCTTTGGCGCGAAATCCTTAGGCCTCCCCGAAGATTGTTACAACTGCATCGCGGTTGGCGCCACCGGACCAACGCCCAATTTCCACACGGTGGCTCTCTTCAGCTCAGAAGGACGCACGGCCGACTTGCGAAACAAGCCCGACATCGTTGCGCCGGGCACGAACCTATCAATGCCAACGACCTTGTCCAATGGCTTCGGCCCCCCCGACTCCGGCGCCAGCTTCGCTGCTCCGCACGTCGCCGGCGTCGCCGCTCAGTTGCTCCAGTTCGCCGCCAGGGAGCCCAAAAATCTCGACAGGGCCGATCATCGGGTGATCAAGGCGGTGCTGCTGAACTCGGCATCCAAGGACAGGGCGCTAGGCGACAACAAGCCTGGGGAGATTCGTGTATTCCGCAAAGACGGTACGACGCGCTGGAGCCCGAAATTGCCCGGCATCGACCCGCTCGACGATCAAATGGGTGCCGGCGAGGTCAATGCCCGCGCCGCCTTCGTGCAGTTCAATCGCCCCGAGGCGACGACGACATTATCCAAACCCGGCACCAACAACAACTTCGAGATCGGCCCGATCGCCTGGGACTTCAACCAGGTCTCTGTCGGAAACTATAACCAGTATGATATCAAGCCCGACCTGGAGGGGGGTACCAAGCTGACCGCTACCCTCATCTGGGACCGCCACGTCGACCGCAATAAGTGCACCGCGCTTGGGTGCGTGCCGTTCAAACACGACACGTTTACGGCGTTCGACCTGTCGAATCTCGACCTCGACCTCTACAAAGATGACGTCCTGTTGCACGCGTTCGATGGCGATGATGACGACCCTCTCAAACGGGCCAGCTTCTCGCATAGCCCCTTTGATAGCGTGGAGCACATCTACTTCACACTGCCGGAGGATGGTTCCTACAGCGTGCGGGTGAGCAACCGGTCCGGGCAGAAAGAAGAGTACGGCTTCGCGGTCTGGAGT
>JAYVCG010000576.1:0-2821 GCA_043750075.1 Acetobacteraceae bacterium
GGATCCAAGGGTTCGCTGCGCGGGAAGTTCAAGCGGGCGGGATGGAACGATGGCTATCTCCGCCAATTACTGGCCGCTTTTTGAAATGCGATCGCCCTGACGTTTCAGATATCCCTTTTCGCT
The DNA here is from genome assembly GCA_043750075.1 of Acetobacteraceae bacterium. Lineage (GTDB taxonomy): Bacteria > Pseudomonadota > Alphaproteobacteria > Acetobacterales > Acetobacteraceae > Rhodopila. The sequence goes on from JAYVCG010000576.1 coordinate 124, forward strand.
CCTGTCACCGCAAAGGTGCCCCTGTCCGCTCACTCCCCCCGCTTCACCGTTTGCCAGGCCGCTTCCATCGCCTCCAGGCTCTCGCCTTTCAGGTCGCGTCCCTCTCGCGCCAGGCGGCTTTCCATCGCGGTGAACCGGCGGGTGAATTTGGCATTGGCGTGGCGCAGGCAGGTCTCGGGGTCGAGGTTCAGCTTGCGGGCCAGATTGGCCAGCACGAACAGCAAATCCCCAACCTCATCCATCAGCCGGGCCGGATCGGCTTCAGAGAGTTCGGCTTTCAGTTCGCCGATTTCCTCGTCCAGCTTGTCCAGCACTCCGGCGGCGTCCGGCCAGTCGAAACCCACTCGCGCGGCGCGGCCTGTGAGCTTCGCGGCGCGGGTCAGGGCGGGCAGACCCACCGGCACCCCGGCCAGTGTGCCGGTTTCCTGGCGCGCCGCCCGCTCGGCGGCTTTCTGAGCCTCCCACGCCGCCGTCTGGGCTGTGGCATCGCGGGCGGCGGCATCGCCGAACACATGCGGATGGCGGCGGATCATCTTGCCGTTGATCGCGCGCGCCACGTCGGCGAAGGCGAAATGCCCGGCTTCCTCAGCCATGCGGGCATGATAAACAACCTGGAACAGCAGATCGCCCAGTTCGTCGGGCAGGGAGACGAAATCGCGGCGGGCGATGGCGTCGGCGACCTCATAGGCTTCCTCGATCGTATAGGGTGCGATCGTCTCGAAGCCTTGTTCCTTGTCCCACGGACAGCCGCTGACCGGATGGCGCAGCGCGGCCATGATGGTCAGCAGGCGGCGGAGTTCAGCCTCGGCGGAGAGCGTGTCATCCATGGCCCGCCGATACGCATCCGCGCGCGGCAATGCAAGCGGGGGGACGCTAAACACAGCCGCCGGAACGTCGCGCCGGTGAGGTTGGCCTGCTCCCATGCGGTCTTGAAGTCGTCGCGGGCGAGCAATCCGCAAAAGAACGCCTGGGTGTTGGGGATGCGGGTGTGGAACAGCGGCGGCAGGCCCTGGGGCGGGCGGTTGAACGCCAGAGTGCCGATCTCGATGGGGACTGGCTGATCGATCGGCACGAAGCTCAGGAAGGTTGATTTTTCCGGGTCAACGATGTCGAAGGTGCGGTTGGGCAGGACCAGGAAAAACGTCTCATCGGGATTGGTGTCGAAGCGGCAGGGCCAGAAATCATCGTCCACGCTGCCCAGATGCTTCGCCAGGGCTTTACCAAGGGGTGAGAGAATCTCCGTGATGCCGTGGAGCAGGATATCCGATATCATTTGCCGTCTTGTTTCAGGGGCACGCCTGCCGTCCCTCACGAGGCGCAGTTCCAGCGGATTGGCGCCCGCGGCGCGGAGGACCGCCCTGGCCCGCACTGGATTGGCGCCCGCGCGCGCGGGCGCCAATCCAGTTGATCGCTTCGGTCATTGCTCAGCACGCCTGTCATCGTGCGATTGTCACTGTTCATGTCCCACAAGATCATGGATATGTCCCTGTCGCGAGCAGGCTCGCCTTGATGGTGCCCGGCATGGCCTCGACAGCGGGACGGCCTCCCGTGCCATGGGCGGTTCTGATTGCGGTGTTCACACTTCGGCAACAGGCATCCGAACGCGGCCCTTGACGCAATTCCTTCCGTGACGTCAACTGGTTGACCGGGGCATCTAACACAGCCGCCGGAACGACGCGCCGGTGAATTTGGCCTGTTCCCAGGCAACCTTGAAGTCGTCGCGGACGAGCAGATCGCAGAAGAAGACGCGGGTATTGGGGATTTTGGTGTGAAACAGTGGCGGCAGGCCCTGGGGCGGGCGGTTGAACGCCAGGGTGCCGATCTCAAGGGGAAGCGGCGGATCGAGCGGCAAGACTCTTGAAAAGAGTGATTTCTCCGCGTCAACGATGTCGAAGGTGCGGTTGGGCAGGACCAGGAAAAACGCCTCGCCGGGGTTGATGCCGAAGCGGCAGGGCCAGAAATCGTCGTCCGCGCTGCCCAGTTTCTTCGCCAAAGCCCTGCCGCGGGATGAAAGAACCTGCATGGTGTAATAAAGAAGCACATCCGGGATCACCTGCCGTTGTGTCTCGACGGTGCGCTTGCGTTCCCTCATGAGCTGGAGTTCCAGCGGATCGGCGCCCGCGTCCCAGAACACCTTCCTGACCTTCACGGGATCGGTGCCCGCGCGAACCATCGCCATTCTCATTTGCTGGTTCCAATCATCACCTCGCACGGCCATCAACGTATTCTTGTCGCTGTTCATGTCCCACAAGATCATGGATATGTCCCCGTCGCGAGCAGTCTCGTCTTGATGGTGTTCAGCATGGCCTCGACGGCGGAACGGCCCCCGCCGTCATACGCGGCTTTGAGGTCACTGTTCACTTTTCGATAATAGGCAGTAGTGTGGAGTCTTTGATGCACTTCCGTCCGCAACGGCAGCAGATTGACCAGATCGTGAATGCCGATTCCAGCATAACCGAGTATGTCTCGCGCTTCTTCCGCACGCCCTTCATTCTCTGCCACCACATGATGCATCTGGTAATGCCGCGTGGTTGCCGCATCAATGCCATGGTCCCGTAACACCTGTTTCTTCGTGGTTTCCGACAGCCGGTAGGCGGTAAGGTGACGCCCAAAGATTATCGCTTCGGGTTGGTCTTCCCCCCGATCGTCATCCCCCGGCTCGACCGGGGGATCTCTCGCGGCACGGTGCTGGAACAGA
>JAYVCG010000577.1:0-8677 GCA_043750075.1 Acetobacteraceae bacterium
AGACCGGCGGGCAGCAATCCCACATCGTTGGCGAACAGGCAGAACACGAGCCGGTTGATGAAATGCGCCACCTTTTGGGGATCGTTGCCCCGGTCGCGCAAACGGCGGGCGAGTTCGGCGAAGGCGGTGGCGGCTTCCTCGGTCAGGCCCTGGCGCGTCTGCTTCGGGCGCAACTGATCGGGATCGGAGAAAGCCCATTTCAGCACGCGCAGCCGGAGCGGATCGGCGAGATCCTCCAGCGCGATTTCGTGCGTTTCCGTGACCGCGTTGGTCCAGTTGGTGCGGATGACCGTCCGCGCGATATCCGAAACAATCAACAGCGGCGGATTACCGAGCGGCCCCGCGTACAGCAGCAACTGCCGGTGCGCGGCATCCAGATTGCCGCGCTTTTTCTTGTATTCCCAGGCGAAGCAGCTCCGCCGCCAGACATCGGCCCAGCCTTCCTGGCCGGTGAAGCGGGTGGCGCCTTTCTCGAAGGCGTAGTGTTCGCCGGTTGGGTCAGTGTTGGGGGTGGGTTCCTCCAACAGCGCGCAGAGGTCGAGGAAATGCTCCTGGCACGCCGCGCGCTCGTTGCGGGTGCTGGCCTGCCATTTGGCGATGAACTCCAGGGGTGTCATGCGGGCAGTGTGACAGGAGCAGACCGATTCCGGCAAAGCCCGGTCCAAAAATCCGGGTCATGACGGACGCCGGGGCCGCGCCCGGCTATTTCGCCGGGCTGATCTGCTTCGTCAGTTCGATTTCGTTCACCTGGATCGGCTGCGTCTTCACCATCTCATCCAGATAGGCCCGCATCAGCCGTTGCGCGCGCGCCTGCCGCAAGGCCTGCACGATCTGCGGTTTCGCGTCCGCCAGCGGTACCGGACCACCGGCTTTCGATTCCAGCAGTTTCAGGATGTGCCAGCCATCCGGCATCCGCACCGGCTGGCTCACGCCATTTTCGGCCAGGGCCGCGACCGCGTCCCGCGCCACGGGGATCATGTCGGGTTCCCGCAACCAGCCCACATCGCCACCCTTTTCCGCACCGGGCTGCTCCTGCGAATGTTTCCGCGCCAGATCGGCGAAATCCGCCTTGGGTTTCACGGCCTGCGCCCGCAGTTCCACCGCCTTCTTACGCGCATCTTCTTCCTCACGCGCCTCGGCCCCTGGTTTCACCATCAACACGATTTGCGCCAGATGGAACTGCCGCGGCAGCACCATGCGTCCCTTGTTGCTTTCATACGCCGCCGCGACCTCGGCCTCGGTGGGGAAAGCCGGATCGTTTGGCACCAGGGAGGCGAGATACGTCTGGAGCAATACGGCGTCGCGTGCCTCGTTGGCGCGGCGCACGATTTCGGGCCGCGTGTCCCAGCCTTTCGCCTTCACCTCGGCCGCCACCGACAGGTTGAGCATGCGATCGCGCACGAACGTCCCGAGGGTCTGCACATTCGCCGTCACCTGCGCGCGGGCCGCGGGGTCCAGCAGGTTCAGCAGTTCCTGTACCTCAGCCCCGGTCATCCGCATGTCGCCGCGCTGCGCCACGATCTCATTCCCAGGTGGCTCACCCGCCGCGATCACCAGTAAGGCCGCCATCAGGCAAGGAATGGCGCGGGACAGGAGGGTCATGGTCTTCTCTTCTCACGTTTGCGAGGAGCCCCATAGCACGCGGCTCAGGCCAGGAAAAACCTCTCCACCCGCGCGGCCAGGGCGGCGGGCGTTTGCAGATGAGGAAAATGCCCGGCATCGGCGAGGATTTCGAACCGGGCGCCGGCGATCCGGGCCGCGGTCTGACGGCCGGCCTCCGGCGGCCAGATGAAGTCATGCGCGCCGGAGAGCACCAAAGCGGGCGCCCGCACCGCCCGCCACACTTCCGGCCCCAGCCGTGTCCGGGCCAGCGCCAGGGACAGCGCCGCGTATCCCGCCGGATCGTTGCCGAGATACAGCGGCCGGTACTGTTCGCGCTCCGCCGTGAACGCCTCTGGGAACGCGTTGGCGAGCGAGGCATCCGCGACCGGGCGCATCCCAGCGGCGCGCACCCGCGCGGCCCGTTCCGTCAGATAGGACGCGGTGCGTCCGCTCATGTCATCGGCCACCGCGCACAGCACCAGCCGCCGGACCAGCGCCGGGTAACGGCCCGCCAGCAGGACACCCGCCAGCGCGCCAAGAGCGGCGCCCGCCACATCCACCTGGCGCACCCCGAGTCCGGACAGCAACGCCGCGGCATCATCCGCCAGAGCCTCCAGCGCGAAAGGTTCCACTGGTTTTTCCGAACGGCCGGCACACCGGTCATCCATCGCGATGACCCGCCGGCGCGCGGCCAGAATCGGGATGACCGGCCGCCAGCTTTCACTGCTTCCACCGAGTTCGTGGAGCAGCAGAACAGGATGTTCCCCAGGGGAAGCGCCAAAGGAGGAGCCAGGGGAGGAGCCAGGGAAGGAGCCAGGGAAGGAGCCAGGGAAGGAACCGGTATCCTCGTAATACAAACTGATCCTGTTGGCCTCAGCGTATGGCATGCTGCTCTCCCTTCCCGCCCGCTGCCGCGCGGCGGTCTTTTCATGGCGGGTGTAACAGGGACCGCCGCGGCGAGTCTGTTTCCTGTAAACCCAAGGCAAGGAGACCCAAAATGCGCCGCCGCGCCTTCGTCACCGCCGCTCTGACATTGCCGTTGGCCCCCGCGCTGGTGCGCGCCGCGGCCCCGCCGCCCGTGGTGCTGGAATTGTTCACGTCCCAGGGATGCTCCTCCTGCCCGCCCGCCGACGCGCTGCTGGGTGAACTGAGCCGCCAGCCCAGGGTGATCGGGCTGGCATGGCATGTCGATTATTGGAACAGTTTGGGCTGGCGCGATCCTTATGCCCGCCGCGAATGGACCGAGCGGCAGAAAACCTATGCGCGTTATCTGAAAGGCGAGGTTTACACGCCCGCGCTGGTGGTGAACGGCGCGGCGATGACGGTTGGCTCCGACAAGGATGCCGTGCGGCGGGCGATCGAACAGGCCACCCCGCCCCCGCTGTCTGCCGCGCTCCGCCGTGTGGCGTCAGGGCTGGAGGTTGAAATCGACGCCACCACCACGCCGGTCAACGCCATGCTGGTGCTCTATGACCCCGAGCAGACGACCCAGGTCGGTGCCGGAGAGAACCACGGCCGCACGCTGGTGGAATACCGGGTGGTCCGGGAAGCGATGGTGCTGGAAAAACTGGCGGCGAAGCTCACCCTGCCCGCCATTCCGGAAAACAAAGGCGCGGTTCTGTTGGTACAGGACGCATCATGGCGCGTCCTTGGCGCGGCGGATCTACCGCCTGCTCAGGCCAGGTGATCAGGGCGCGGTGATCCGAACCCTTTGATCAAGGTCAGGCCTCAGTGAATCATCGCGATCGCTGAATGGATCAATGCCGGCAACGATTTCCATTCGGCAATCAGCCAGTAGCCGGCCAGCAAAACCATGATCCACGCAACGGGAGCCACATAACCGTGGGTTCCGTTGCTGTCCTTCTTTGTTCCGGTCATCCAATTACTCTCCAGCGGACGCCACGCCACCGAATGCTCGGATGACCCAACGCACGAGAACACTCGCTCCTGTTTGTGTCGAATTTTAGCGCCGTTTCGTGTGAAATGGCGACTCCGCGGGTAGCTGCCAGACCGTGGACGCATGGCTGACAAGGGGCGTCTCCATGATAGGTGCGATGTACCGTTGTCCACGACACCAGCTTTTGGGGAATGACCTTGAGCGAAAACACCCTGCCCGCCACGCCAGCCGCCGTGATGGCGCCCGCCGCGCGGCCCGTCTCTTCTGCTTCCAGCGCCACGTTCGCGATCCTGGTGTCGCTGAGCGTGTGTCATATGCTCAACGATCTCAACCAGTCGCTGGTGCCGGCGCTGTATCCGGTGCTGAAGACAGCCTATCATCTCGACTTCGCCCAGATCGGGCTGATCACACTGGCGTTCCAGCTCACCGCTTCCATGTTGCAGCCGGTGGTTGGCATGGTGACGGACAGGCGCCCCCAGCCCTTTTCCCTGCCCATCGCCATGAGTTGCAGTCTGATCGGGCTGTTGTTGCTGTCAGTGGCGGACTCTTATCCGCTCATTCTGCTCTCGGCCGCGCTGGTCGGCGTCGGCTCGGCGGTGTTCCATCCTGAAGCATCGCGGGTCGCGCGCATGGCCTCGGGCGGGCGGTACGGCTTCGCGCAATCGCTGTTTCAGGTGGGCGGATCGTCTGGCTCCGCGATCGGGCCGCTGCTGGCCGCGTTCATCGTGGTGCCCCGAGGACAGAGCAGCGTCGCCTGGTTCTCCCTGCTGGCGCTGGTGGCGATGACACTGCTGACCTATGTGGGTTTTTGGTACAACCGCCATCCCGCGATGGCCGCCCGCCGGGGGAAACGCGCGGTGGCCCCATCGGCCACGGCCTCTCCGGTGCCGCGGGCAACCGTCATCCTGGCGCTCACCATCATCCTGGTGCTGCTGTTCTCCAAGAACGTCTACACGGCCAGCCTGAGTTCGTACTACACCTTCTATCTGATGGAGAAATTCCACCTCTCCGTGCAAACCGCCCAGATTTACCTGTTCATCTTCCTCGGCTCCGGCGCCCTGGGCACTTTTCTGGGCGGGCCGATCAGCGACCGGTTCGGACGCAAACCCGTGATCTGGTTCTCCATACTGGGCGCGTTCCCCTTCGCGCTGATGCTGCCTTACGTGGGACTGATGTGGACCGGGATTCTCACCGTCATCATCGGTCTGATCATGTCCTCGGCCTTTTCCGCCATCATCGTTTACGCGCAGGAGCTGATGCCTGGCCGCGTCGGCATGGTCGCGGGAATGATGTTCGGCTTCTCCTTCGGCCTTGGCGGTCTGGGCGCCGCGGCGCTTGGCTGGATGGCCGACATCACGGGGATCGAGACGGTGTATCAGGTCTGCTCCTTCCTGCCGGTGATCGGATTGCTGACCGCGCTGCTGCCGGACATCGAGGAAAAGCGCGGCTGAACGCGGGAACCACGAAAAGACCATCATCCCAGGGCTTCATCCGCGCGCTTCAGGACAGGAAGGAGACCGCGCGGATGCTGGCTCGTGCCGCTTTGTGCGTGATGGCGCTGCTGACCCCTTCCGCGTGGTCCGCCGAAACCTGCCGTTATGCCGGCACGGCCAGCCATGGCGCCCGGATCGTGGTGGATACCGTGAGCGCGGCGCGTGACGGTGAAACCACGGTCAACGTCATGGCGCGGATCGACGCCACATCCTTCGGGATCATCAGCCTCGGTTATCTGCATCAGGAAATCAGCCTCTGGCGCGGGGGAGAACTGCGCCAGGCCGCGGTCAATCACCGTTACAGTTTCGCCGGCTCCATCAGACGCCAGCAATGGGATGTCTTCACCCGCGGCCCGGACAGCATGATGGCGTATCGTGCCCAGGCCAAAAACCTCGCCGATTTTCGAAGCAAACATCCGCGGTTCGTCCGGCAGTGGGAGACGGCTTCCTTTGGCCAGCCCTGGTTGGGGGAGTATGATCAGGCCGGAGCCGAACGCCGCGCCGATCTCGATCTGCCGCGCGCCGCGATGCCGCCGGGGACGGGCACGCCTCTGGCGATGGCGTTCCATTGGGTGCGATGGGTGAACCCGGACGGGCGCGGCGTGCCGGTGTTCCTGCCAGGCTTCAAGAAGAACGCCCGGATCGATGTGCCGGTCAGCCTGGCGGACGTTGATGCGCATGGCACGCGGCATGTGCGTCTGGTGGCACGGCATCCGCAACTGAGTCAGACGCAACCCTCAGTGGGCGATGCCTGGGTTTCCGCCGGGCATCGTTTGTTGCGCGTGCGCTTCGACGCGCACGGTCAGCATGGCGGCGTACTGGGCGTGGTCGATCTGGAACGGTGCGCGGGAGACCCGTCCACACCCTGATCCGCGGCGCCTGACCTTGACCCATCCGCCACCCGTGCCGGAAGCGCCTGACCCCTGACGATGCCGCCATGATCTGCGTAATCGCGCTGAAAAGCGGCTTTTCCGCCTCACGGGCAAGGAAAACGTGGTCAACACACTTTCATTATGGCCTTCGTGTATTGCGCGCGCGGATGATGCAGGCCACGCCGCATCGCCGTGGCATCAGCCGCCGACATATCCATACAGGAGAGTGCTACCTTGAGATAGACAGTCTGGCTCTCGGTATATCTGGTCAGGATGGATGCTGGAGTGGGGAACATAGCCTCGCTCCAGGTCTGATGGCAGTGATGACTAAGGAAAATAGGAAAAATCTGAGCATGGATGACATCGTGGCTCTGATCAATGCAAAGGCTGAAGCACCCAAACGCCCGCGCCTCTATAAAATGAGAATTTCAAACTGACCCACTACCCGTCCGTAAGATCAGGTGACACAAGCCCAACGAAGGCGCTACGGTCCAAAGGGCTACTCGCTCTTCATTGAAGGTCACAGAAATGTGCATGACCCCTTTCCGGCTCGCGGCTGGCGTGCTTCTGGCGTCCCTGATCACCGCCGTTCCGGCCATGGCCCAGGGATTTAACCAGGGACCGCCGGGGCAGCCTCCACCGATGCAACCCAACATGGGGCAACCGCCGATGGGACAACCTCCCATGGGACAGATGCAGCCTCCGATGGGGGCAGGGCAAATGCCCATGCCGCCTCCTCCCATGGGACCGCCGCCGGGCTTTGGCGCGGTGCCGGGCGGCGGTCCCGGATTTGGCGCGCAGCCGCCGGGAGGACAGCCGCAACGTCCCAATCTCGCCGAGGAACTGACCGATTTCGGCATTCCGCCCCAGAGCACGCTACAGAGCAATGTGGGGTCCGAGACACCGCTCACCATTCCCGGCGGGCATGTCATCACCACCCTGGAAATGCGCCAGGCGGCCGGGTCGGAGATCCTGTTCATCGATGTCTGGAACACCGCCCCGCATCCGAGCCTGCCCGGCGCGATCCTGATGCCGGGCGCCGGCAACGCGGGCGGCTTCAACGATGACATCCAGCAAAAGCTGTGGACCACCCTCAGCCAGTTGACCAACCGCCAGGCGCAGCGGCCGCTGGTGTTTTTCTGCACCGGTCCACGCTGCTGGGAATCCTATAACGCCGCGTTGCGCGCCTTGAACATGGGCTTCAAAACGGTGCTGTGGTATCGCGGCGGCCTGGCCTCATGGCAGGCGGCGGGACTGCCGCTGAACCCACAGGGGCATGGGCAGGCACCAGGAGCACCGCCGCCGCAAGGTGGCATCGGCTTTGGCCGCTGACGAAAGCGGGAACGCCTCTGACACATGCCATCGTTTCCCAGGCGCGTCATGGTCTGCTCCCGCCGCACCGGGACCAGACCATGACGAGGAAAGAATGAAACACCTGACCCTGGGCCCAAGAAAGCCATGACATCCCCAAAACCCTGGGCCGCGGTCGCGGCGGTGACCGCGTTGACCCTGCCGCTGGGTTCCATTTACGCGTTCAGCGTTTTCCTCAAACCGATCGAGGCGGCGCTTGGCATTCCCCGCTCCGCTTTGTCCTTCGTGTTCGGATTGGCGACCGTGGGGTTCACCGCCGGGATGAATCTCGCGCCGGTGATGTACCGATGGGCCCCGCCCGCGGTGCTGATCATGGGCTGCGCGCTGGTGGCGGCGTCAGGCATCGCGCTGGCCGCCGCCGCGAACGGTCTGGCGATGCTGTCACTGGGCTACGGCGTGGTGTTCGGGGTCGCGGGCGGGGCGATCTACATCATTCTGCAACAGGCGGTGAACCTGCTGGTGCGGACGCATGTGGGGCTGCTGAACGGTTATGTGATCGGACTTTACCCCATGGGCGCGATGATCGCCGCGCCGCTGTTCGGATGGAGTAATGACGCGCACGGCTACCGTGTGACGCTGCTGGCGCTGGCCGCGGCGCTGCTGCTGTTCGGCGTGATCTCCACCTGGCTGACGGTCCATGCCGGTTCGACCCTGCCCACCGCCGCTCATGCCGAGGCCGACGCGCGCGCCGACCGCCATACCGCCCTCACGCTCCGGCTCTGCGCGGTGTTTTTCCTCGCCGCCGCCTCCGGTTTGACGGTGTTAAGTCAGGCGGCGGGGATCATCGCCGCGTATGGCGGCGCCGCCACGATGGCGCTGTGGGCGACGACGGGGATCACGGCGGCGATCGCTGGCGCGCGGGTGTCCGGCGGCTGGCTGGTGGACCGGGTGCCGGTGCCGTTCGTGGCCGCGGGCGCGCATGTCCTGGCGTTGATGGGGACGGTCATTTTGTCCCTCTGGCCCTCGGCCGGGGTGGCGGTGGTGGCGTTGGGCATGATCGGCGCGGGCTATGGTTTCGTGTCCGGTTCGACGGCGGGGGCGATCGCGGTGTACTGGCCGAGGACTTTGTACGGAACGATCGCCGGCAAGATTTACATCGCCTGGTGCGTGGCGGCGGTGACGCTGCCGGTGCTGGCCGGGCATTTGTTCGACCGGACCGGAGGGTATGGGGTCGCGGTGTTGATCGCGGGCGCCGGTAACGTGCTGGGATGCGGGATCGCACTGGGTTTGCCACGCGGGAAGAGGACGGAAGGGGCGCCGCGTTAATCAAATCTCCATGCCTGGCGTGATGAGCCTGGCTCGCCTTCCCGCCGATGGTGTTTACCAACGGCCCCTATCATTGACCATCCTCGTCATCCCCCGGCTCGACCCACGGCTGTCCGGCACGGTCTTTGCTTGCCTGCCTGGTGCACGCGATATTTCGCTGGTCAGGTCGCACGGCA
>JAYVCG010000578.1:0-6197 GCA_043750075.1 Acetobacteraceae bacterium
CGGAAGAAATCGTTGGCCACGGCGTCGCCTGGCCGGCCCGGCGCTTCCTCGATCGCGTCCAGCAGATCAATCGCCGCTTCCAGGCGCGCGGGGGGCGTCATGCCGGCACACCTTGCGAGGCGGCGGGAGCAGTCACGCTGTCCGGCATCGCATGGTCCGTTGGCTGACATTCCGGAGGCTGACCGGCGTGGTTTACCTGGCGCATGAACGCACGCGCGCCAAACGCGTCCCAGCGGTCATGGGAAACCAAGACGGTCCGTTGCCCGCTCAGACCCAGGCGCGTCTCCGCCATGCGATAAACGCACGGATCAGGCAGGAAGACGCGTAACTCATCAATATTAAGAATTGAGTCTAACAAAGAAGCAATTCTTGCTGGACGAACCTCATCCGCCAGCATGTTCTTCTCTCTGTTCAACACATCCGCCCTGTCCAGGCCAAGGATGGCGGGATGGTTAAGGACGGGGACGGAACCAGGGCAGGCGGCGCCAATGTCAGCCCAGCCTGAGCCAAATTTTCCGGCATGGCAGGCCATGGCCGCGCGGATATCCGGCAGCGTGCCATGAGCATCGGGAACGACCGCGTGTATGAGGAGCATGGAGCAGTTGATACAAGGTTTCACCCGTTTCCGCCACGGTGCGGGAGGCGATGGTTTTCCGGGGCCGTTATCCCCGGCGGATGCGCGATCAACACCGCCAGGATTCATTTCAGAGGACCAGAGGACCAGAGAGAGACCCCCCACATGGGTTCGTGCCTTTTCCTGGCGCGGCATGGGCGCCTCGCGGCGGCATGAGGACACGGTTCAAGCTGGAGCTTCCCTGGCACTCTGGTCCTCTGGTCCTCTGGTCCTCTGGTCCTCTAAAATGAATCCTTTCTTCATGCTCACGCCCGCACCTGTCCCTTACGGGCAACGTGATGCTCTGTTCGTGCGAAAATCTGGAAAACCAGAGCAGTCCGCGTCGTGGCCATTGGCCCCCTGGCCCGGCATTCCTTTCGCATCACGGTACGCGAAAGCTTCACCACAAAGACACGGAGCCACAGAGATACTCCCTTGGAATCAAAGAAAAACCCCTGTGTTCCCGTGCCTTTGTGGTGAGGCTTGCCGCCTTTCCACCGGCACGGCGCCATGGAAGAAGCGCGATGGCCGCGCGGACAAGCCATATCCTGGAACAGGACGTGAGGGCGGAAGGAAACCCGTGGCTTCCGCCATGATCGAATACCCCCGCGCATCGTCTCACAGCATTCCATCGTCTCAATTTCAAGTGGATCGCACAACAACAAGACATGCAAAGATGTTGCAAGGATCATGGTGACATTCTCCTCCCATCGACCCTGAAACGGCGGCTCTGACGAGACCGTGCCGCCAGGTGATGGCTCATCACGAGCGCACGAGGGAGGAAAGCCATGTTGGCTCAGACTGACAGATTGGACCGCGGCACGGTGGCGACGCTCCGCGAACTGACGGACATGGGCCACCCGGACTTTCTGGGCGAACTCATCAGCCTGTTCCTCGATACATTCTCCGGCCAGTTGACCATGTTGTTCAACCACGCGGAAACCAACGACCTCGATGGACTGCGGCGGATCAGCCATGACCTGAAATCGTCCAGCGCCAGTGTCGGCGCGGCCGTGCTCGCGGCATACTGCGCCGAACTCGAAGCTCTTGTCCGCTCCGGCACCACACGCGGCACATCTTTCCTGGTCTGGCACATCGTCGAGGAATTCAGGGCGGTCCGCCCTGAACTGGAAGCCTTGCTGCCGGCGTCGCGATGACATCCCTGTCCCCTTCCCTGGCGCCCATTCCCCTGGCGCCCATTTCCCTGGCGATCACGCGCCCTGATCGCTTCCTCCGCGATTCTTCTCTCCTGGCCGGTTCCCCTTGATGAACCCCAAAGCGCGCGTCTCCGGACAACCTGAGGACTCCCGATGATCCACCTGCTCGGCACACAGGCTGTCGCGTTTCGCGTCCTCATCGTCGATGACGAGGCCATCCAACGCCTCATCCTCGCCCGCTGTGTCGAAATGCTGGGCTGGAAAGCCGACACGGCGGCGAGCCTGGATGAAGCGGTCGCCAAATTCTCCGCGCACAGCCATGACGTGGTGGTGATCGACCTCTGCCTTGGCGAACAGGACGGCATGCATTTGTTGCGGCATTTGCGCAGCGGCCATGGCGATCCCTCGGTGATCTTCGTCTCGGGCGTGGACGACCGCATCCGTGCCGCCGCGTTCCGCATCGCCCGCGATCTCGGCCTGCGGGTGGCGGGCACGCTGGCCAAACCGATCGACCCCTACAGCCTGCACGCGCTGCTGCTGTCCAACCCGACCCGCATGAGCACCAGCGCGCGCCGCCCCACCGGCTGCCCCAGCGCGGAAGAATTCGACCACGCGCTGCGTAATGACGAGATACACACGGAATACCAGCCGAAAACCGACCTGATGACCGGCGAGATCGTCGGCGTCGAGGCATTGGCGCGCTGGCGCAGCCCGACCCGCGGCCTCGTGTCCCCCGAGCAGTTCGTGCCAATCGCCGAACAATCCGACCTTATCAACAAACTCACCTACCGGGTGCTGGAAGACGCCATCTTCGCCTGCCGCCAGTGGCGCGAGTCGCGGCCCAATTGCAGCGTCGCGGTGAACATCTCGCCGCATGTGCTGTCCGACCCGAAACTGCTGCCGGCAATCGACGCGATCCTCAGCCAGAACCGCCTGCCGCCCGGCGCGCTGATCGCCGAGGTCACGGAAAGCACGATGATCTCCAACCTGCCCGTGGCGACCGAGGTGCTGACCCGCCTCAGCATCCGCGGCGTGCGGGTGTCGATGGACGATTTCGGCACCGGCTATTCCTCGCTGCTGTCGCTGCTGCGGATGCCGTTCACCGAACTGAAAATCGACCGTTCCTTCGTCGCCGTCTGCAAGACCGACCCCGAGGCCTGGAAGATCGTCCGCGCCACCGTTTCCCTGGCCCGCGAACTGGGGATGCGGGTGGTGGCCGAGGGGATCGAGACGGAAGACCTCAGCGACCGGCTGCGCGACGTGGGCTGCGACATGGGCCAGGGCTGGTATTTCGGCCGCCCCATGCGCGCCGACGCGATGATGCGCTGGCTCACCCCCCAGGCGGCGGCGCAACCGGCGGGCTCCGAGCTGGCGCTGTCCTGAAGCCTCCGGCGCGGCCGCGTTTCAGTCCTGACGGTAGTTCGGCGCCTCGCGGTCGATCGCCACGTCGTGGACGTGGCTTTCCCGCAGGCCCGCGCCGGTGACGCGGCGGAAGCGGGTGTTGCTCTGCAAGGCCGCGATGTCGGCGCTGCCGGTGTAACCCATCCCGGCTTTCAGTCCGCCCACGAGCTGATGCACCACGTTGCCGACCGGCCCCTTGTAGCCGACCCGGCCTTCCACTCCCTCGGGCACCAGTTTCAGCGTGTCCTTGATGTCCTGCTGGAAATACCGGTCCGCCGAGCCGCGCGCCATGGCGCCCAGACTGCCCATGCCGCGATAGGATTTGTAGGAGCGGCCCTGGTAGAGGAAGACCTCGCCCGGCGCCTCGTCGGTGCCCGCGAGCAGACTGCCGACCATCACGCAATCGGCGCCCGCCGCGATGGCTTTGACGATGTCGCCGCTGGTCCTCATGCCGCCATCGGCGATGGCGGGAATGCCCTGTTCGCGGCACGCGGCGGCGGTTTCCAGGATGGCGGTGAACTGCGGCACGCCGACCCCGGCGACGATGCGGGTGGTGCAGATGCTGCCCGGCCCGATGCCGATCTTCACCGCGTCGGCGCCCGCCTGGATCAACGCCCGCGCGCCTTCCGGCGTCGCCACGTTGCCCGCGATCACCTGCACGGCGTTGGAGTTCGCCTTGATCGTCTCCACCGCCCGCAGCACGCCCTGGGAGTGGCCGTGCGCGGTATCGACGACGATGATGTCCACCTCGGCGGCGATCAGCGCCAGCGCCCGCTGGATGCCGTCCGCGCCCACGCCCGTCGCGGCGGCGACGCGCAGACGTCCAAGCTCGTCCTTGTTGGCGAGCGGGTGCAGTTCCGACTTGTCCATGTCCTTGACGGTGATAAGCCCGACGCAGCGATAGGCCTCGTCCACCACCAGCAGTTTTTCCAGCCGGTGCCGGTGCAGCAGGCGCCGTGCTTCCTCGGGCGCCGCGTCGGCGCTGATGGTGACGAGGTTGTCGCGCGTCATCATTTCGTACACGCGCGTCGAGGGATCGGTGGCGAAACGCACGTCGCGCGCGGTGATGACACCCACCAGCCGGTTGGTGCCCTGCTCCACCACGGGAAATCCGCTGATCTTGTGGATGTCCTTCAGCGCCATCAGTTCGGCCAGGGTCTGGTCGGGATGCACGGTCAGGGGGTTCACCACCATCCCCGATTCGTATTTCTTGACCTGCCGCACCTGCGCCGCCTGCAATTCGGGCGTGAGGTTCTTGTGGATCACCCCGATACCGCCCAACTGCGCCATGGCGATCGCCATTTCACTTTCGGTGACGGTGTCCATCGCCGCCGACACCAGCGGGATGTTGAGCGAGATTTCCCGCGTCAGCCGCGTGCGCGTGCTGGTGGCGCCGGGCAGAACCTGTGAATAAGCCGGCACGATGAGCACGTCATCGAAGGCCAGTGCCTCCTCCACCCTGACGGAGGGAGAGCCTCGATTTTCGCTGGGAATGTCAAGCGCCATGGATTCCGGGCCTTTCCGCGACCTTGACGCCCCCTCATAAGAGTGCTCGCCGCGTTCCGCAAGCATTGGCTCAGGGGAATGGTTCCGCTTCTCCACGGGTGCGCCTGGATGGATGTCTGGCCAGGTGAGAGGGAGCGAAAGAGTCTCACCACGGAGTTCGCCAGCAGCCGCGCGGGCCGCACCCCCATGGGGAGAAAATGGCGGTTTTCCACGGTTTCGTGCGAACGACCGCTTCCATTTACATGGTAGATCACGGAGAATCACGGAGGCGCACGGAGATTTTTCAGTGAAACCGGGGGAACACGGCGCGGCCTGAGGCGGAAATGCACGGTACACATTCTTTCTTCCTCCGTGCGCCTCCGTGGTTCTCCGTTTCCTTCGTGGTGAGAATCCTTCTGGAAGCCCCCCGCACCAGAGATCCGGATGGCCTTGCCTTCGATCCTGTCCATTATTGGGGAACAGAGTCAGGACGGGCGCGGGTTCTCAGGCGGGCAGCGCGGCGCCGCCCTCGACGTAATCGCGCCGCAGGTGCTCGATCGCGCGATTGTCCCCGATTTCGCCAAGCCGGAGGATGCCGGAGGTGAGAGGATGCTGATTAGGACTGTAACGGCGGGCGGCGAAACGGGTGCGCGGGAACACGCCGCGGCGGCTGACCACCATGAGGTGGCCCTGGAAATACTGCACGGGCTGACGGCGTTCCAGTTCCGGCAAGGTTTGTTCGATGAAGCCGAACTTGACGCAGGTGCCGCCGATCTCCTTCATCAGGAAATAAACACCGGCGCCGTGCGTGAACACCTGCCCGCGGTCGGTTTGCTCGAACGGCATGTCGTAATCCGGCGTGCGATAAGACTGCGTTTCCTGAATGATGACCCCGCCCGCCTCGATGCCAAGCGAAAGCAGGGAAATCCGCACGCCTTTCTCCACGGTGATCTCATCGTGGTCGCGGCGCATCATGACGAACTGACCCGGCAGCGCCATCAGCAGATCCGCGACCCGCGCACCGCCCACTCCCGGATCGGCCGTCCCCGGATCGCCCGCCGCGAGGAACGCCGCCATCGTGAGCGCGGCGGGCGCGGCGGGGCTGGCCAAAGACGGCGCCTCCGGTTCAAAATATGTCCCATACGTGGCATGGGACCGCAAAATGTCGTGGATGATCCGCAATTCGCGGATTTTGGTGATGTCCTCGCCCTGGATGAAGCGGTCCAGCGTCGCCCGCGAGATTGACATCTGGTCGCCACGCGCGCGATTCCGCCCGAACAGATCGACGATCGCCTGACTGGTCAGGCGTTCGATCCCGGCGAGCCGGCGGAGCGTGATCCGGAAGCCTGGCGCGTCCCGGATGGGGTCATAAGGCATGATGGTCTCCAGAATCCGCCAAATCTGACAGATTTTTTCCCGCTGTCCAGGCATGAGTGTCCAAACCCGCTCAAACCTGAGCGAATGTGATGCGGTTTGGTGCTTCCCTTCCCGCCATCGAAATCCCTATTTGAATTCAGATACTGAATTGTATCGGAAACCAG